>NZ_QTPZ01000005.1:0-265673 GCF_003853505.1 Burkholderia sp. Bp9015 | reverse complement strand
GCCGTACAGCGTCACGCTCGTCTGCGCGAACGCGGCCGCCGGTGCGGCGGCCACGATCAGCGATGCGAAATGTTTGAATGTGAGTCGCAAAATCAAGCTCGCCCCTCCACGTCTCGATCGCCCGCTGCATGCCTCGCGAGCGCGCACGTTGTGTCCGCAATCGATCGAAAAAACATCCGGGCCCTCGCCGCGCCAGGCGCGAGCAGGTTGCCCGACATCCCGATACCCTTCCTGCAAACGGCTGCTTGCCGATCGCACCGCACACGCCGGCGCATTATCGTTGGCCGGCAACCCATGCCGTCACGGCAGCGATGATGCAACGCACACCATACGAATCGACAAGCACGCGTCTGACGTTGATAATCCGCCGAACTGCGACGGAACAAGCGACAAAGACGATGGAATCGATACGGTACGCGGCCGCCGCGAGCCTTCCTTGTGGACCGGTTATGAGGGTAGGACAAGCGCCGCGCAATGAACAACCACTATTTGGAAATTCACCCATGCCGCTCGTTTCTTGATGACGAAATCGAGTCGTGCCAGCATCGGACTTGTCGCCTCTGTTGCCGGCCATGCGCCGTGACGCTCCAGTAATGGTTGACGACGCAGTTGACGATGACGATCCATGCAATTGCAACACGCCCGCCACAGCACGCCATGTGAATCGGCGGACGATGAAAAGCGGGAATGACGCGGTTGCCGGCCGCGCACGTACCGGCCGGCAACCGAAGGCTTATCGCGGCGCTTCGACGTAGGTTTCCCTGCAGATCTCGCGCAGCGCCTGCACGAGCACATCCCGCGTCGGCGCATGCGATTCGGCAGCGCGGGTAAACAGCGCGATGGGCGGCAACGTCCAGACCAGCGAGTAAGGCACGATCGCCACGCCGGCGATGCGCACCATTTCTTCCGCGATATCGGCCGGCACGATCGACACCGCGTCGTCGCTCGACGCGATCATTTCGCCGATCAGCTTCGACGAGTAGCTTTCGACGATCGGCACGGGCGGCGCGATGCCCGCCGACAGAAACAGGTCGGTCACCTGCTCCCGCATCGGCGTGTGGGGCGCGCCGAGAATCCAGTCCAGCGCGTGCAGCTTCTCCCAGTCGAGTTTCGTGCGGGCCAGTTTCGCGGCGAGCCGCCGGCTCGCGATCATGCGGGGCTGCTGCTGGTACAGGACTTCGAAGGAGACCTGCCCCAGATCGATCGCCGACGATGCCCGCCCGATCACGAGATCGACGCTGTGGTCCTTGAGCTGCAACAGCAGCTGATCGCTGGTGCCCTCGTGGATCGTCACGGTCAGGCGCCGTTCCATCCGGGACTGCAGGCGCTTGAGCGCCGCCGACAGCATCTGGCCCGAAATAAACGGAATCACGCCGATATGCAGGTGCGCCGCATGGCCGGCGGCAACCGCCTCCATCTCGCGGGCGAGATGGTCGAGATCCTTCAGCATCGCCTTGGCGCGCTCGAGCACGACCGAACCGAGCGCGGTCGGCCGCATCCCGCGCGACGAGCGCTCGAACAGCGGCGTGCCGAACATGCTTTCCAGCTCGGACAGCGCATTCGTCACGGCGGGCTGGCTGCTGGCCATGTGCTCCGCGACGCGCGTCAGCGATCCGTGCTGCTGGATCTGCAGCAACAGCATCAGGTGCCGCATCTTCAGGCGCGCGCCAAGCCGCCTGACCACGTCGTTCGCGTCGAATGTCATTGCCGTACCGCCACGCCATCATGAAAAAGTGATGGACCGATATTAAAACAGAATCATCTCCTTATGGCTGATCCCTAGAATCACCTCCATGGATCGCGTCGGGACTGGCCTGACGCGCACGCCCGGACCCGACAACATGAAACAGACAGAGACCCAGCAGCAGGCCGCGTACGACTATCACGAGTTTCCGACCCCGGGGAAGATCTCCGTCGTCGCCAGCAAGCCGCTCGTGACGCAGCGCGATCTCGCGCTCGCCTACACGCCCGGCGTCGCCAGCGTGTGCGAGTCGATCGCCGCCGAGCCGCTGAACGCGCACCGCTTCACGAGCCGCGGGAATCTGGTGGGCGTGATCACCAACGGCACCGCCGTGCTGGGTCTGGGCAACATCGGCGCGCTCGCGTCCAAGCCGGTCATGGAAGGCAAGGCCGTGCTGTTCAAGAAGTTCGCGGGGATCGACGTGTTCGACATCGAGATCAACGAAACCGACCCGGACAAGCTCGTCGACATCATCGCCGGGCTCGAGCCCACCTTCGGCGGGATCAACCTCGAGGACATCAAGGCGCCGGAGTGCTTCACCGTCGAGCGCAAGCTGCGCGAGCGCATGAAGATTCCCGTCTTTCACGACGACCAGCACGGCACCGCCATCACCGTCGCCGCCGCGTTCATCAACGGGCTGAAGGTGGTCGGGAAGTCGATCAAGGAAGTGAAGGTCGTGACGTCGGGTGCCGGCGCGGCGGCGCTGGCCTGCCTGGACCTGCTCGTCGACCTCGGGCTGCCGGTCGCGAACATCTGGGCGACGGATATCGAAGGCGTCGTCTATCGCGGCCGCACCACGCTGATGGATCCGGCCAAGGAACGCTTCGCGCAGGAAACCGATGCGCGCACGCTGTCCGAAGTAATCGGCGACGCGGACGTGTTCCTCGGGTTGTCGGTCGGCGGCATCCTGAAGCCGGAGATGCTGAAGGCGATGGCCGCGCGGCCGCTGATTCTCGCGCTCGCCAACCCGACGCCGGAGATCTTCCCCGAACTCGCGCACGCGACGCGCGACGACGTCGTGATCGCGACCGGCCGCTCGGATTTCCCGAACCAGGTCAATAACGTTCTCTGCTTCCCGTACATCTTCCGCGGCGCGCTGGATGTGGGCGCGACGACGATCACCCGCGAAATGGAAATCGCCGCGGTTCACGCGATCGCCGGCCTCGCGCAGGAAGAGCAGAACGACATCGTCGCCGCGGCCTACGGCGGCGATGAAGTGTCGTTCGGTCCGCAATACCTGATTCCGAAGCCGTTCGATCCGCGCCTGATCGTGCGTATCGCGCCGGCCGTCGCCAAGGCGGCGATCGAAGGCGGCGTGGCGACGCGCCCGCTCGCGGATCTCGACGCGTATGTCGAGCAGTTGCAGCAGTTCGTCTACCACTCGGGCGCGTTCATGAAGCCGCTGTTCGCGACCGCACGCCAGCTCGTGCGCGACGGCGGCAAGGCACGCATCGTGTTCACCGAAGGCGAGGACGAGCGCGTGCTCCGCGCGGTGCAGGTGATCGTCGACGAGAAGCTCGCGCGCCCGATCCTGGTCGGCCGGCCGGAGGTGCTGCTCGCGCGGATCGAGCGGTTCGGCCTGCGCCTGCGTCTCGGTCAGGACGTCGAGGTGACCAATCCGGAATACGACGAGCGCTTCCCGCAATACTGGACCACGTATTGGGAACTGCGCTGCCGCGACGGCATCTCGAAGGAAATGGCGCGCGTCGAAATGCGCCGGCGCCTGACGCTGATCGGCGCGATGATGGTGCGGCTCGGCGATGCGGACGGGATGATCTGCGGGACGGTCGGCGAGTATCACAACCACCTGCGCTTCGTCGATGAAGTGATCGGCAAGAAGCCCGATGCATCGACCTACGCGGCGATGAATATTCTGCTGCTCAATCAGCGGACGGTCGCGCTCGTGGATACGCACGTGAACGACAACCCGGATGCCGAGCAGATCGCGGAATTCACGATCGCGGCCGCGCGGCAGATGGAGTGGCTGAACCTCACGCCGAAGGCTGCGCTGCTGTCGCGGTCGAACTTCGGGTCGGGCAGCGCGGCGTCGGGCGTGAAGATGCGCAAGGCGCTCGAGATCATCCGCGCGCACGCGCCGGATATCGAAGCCGATGGCGAGATGCATGGCGACTGCGCGCTCGATGAGGCGCTGCGTGCGCGGCTGCTGCCGATGTCGCCGCTGAAGGGCGCGGCGAACCTGCTCGTGTGCCCGAACGTCGATGCGGGGAACATCGCTTACAACCTGCTCAAGACGGAAGCCGGCAGCAACGTCGCGGTCGGGCCGTTCCTGCTGGGGGTCAATGCGCCGGTGAACATCCTCACGTCGAGCGCGACCGTGCGACGGATCGTGAACATGACGGCGTTGACCGTGATCGAAGCGAATCGGAACGTGGCGGGTTGAGTTTGGCCCAGGTAGTCGCATGATCGGGGCCGGCTGCGGCCGGCCCTGTCCTGCGAGCGAAGTATTAGAATCGTCGGCAATCGGCTGCCGATTCGGCGGCCGTCCCTGCTCGCGAGAAGACGCGATGAAGGTAACGATTGCATACCTCGACGAACCGCCATTTGGATGGACGGAACCGGATGGCACGGCAACCGGTGCCGACCTCGATCTCGCCGGCGAGATCCTTCGGGCGATCGGTGTCACGCGGATCGAACCTCACCTGACGACGTTCAGTGAACTGCTGCCCGGTGTCGCCGCAGGCCGCTGGGACATGAACGTTCCGCTCTTCGTTACGCCGGAACGCGCCGCCATGGTCGCGTTCAGCGTACCCGTGTGGGGAATCGCGGACGGCTTTCTCGTTCGTGCCGGAAACCCGAAGCAACTGACCGGCTATGCGTCGCTTGCCGCGCGTCCCGATGCACGTCTTGGCATCATAACCGGACAGGTACAGCACGACTCGGCGAAAGCCGCGGGCGTGAGCGAGCATCAGATCACCCTGTTCGACCGGCAAGCCGATGCAATCGACGCGGTGCGCGCCGGCGCGGTCGACGCGTACGCCAGTACTGCGCTCGGACTTCGGATCGTGGCGAAGCGGATGGGCGGCGCATTGCTCGAGGCCGTCGCGCACGAACCGGTAGCGGACCGGATACACCGCCTGCCGCCGTTGGGTGCCTTCTCGTTCAATCGACAAAACAGCGCGTTGCTCGATGCAGTCAACCGGCAGCTGCGCTCGTATCTGGGCTCGCCGGAGCATCGCGCGCGCATGGCGGGATTCGGATTGAGCAGTGCCGAAATCGATCCTGCCCTCCGCTGAAACGGTGCCGCGACGATGAGCACCGGCAACTGGAGAAAGCGCATTCGACATGGTGATGCTGGAAGCTGCGCATCGCGCACGCTTGTGCTGGTGCTAGTGCTCGCGAAAACGGGCGGCGCCGCTGGCGCGCGTCGAGACGCCGAACCGTTTTCCGGAGGGATGTTCGCCGCTCGACACGGTTTCAATACGCCGGTGCGAACTGTCGAGCAGGACTGTCGCTGACGGGTAACGGCCGGCAGCGGCGTTGAACGTCGAAGACGACACCTGGAGGCCATGACGTGACGGACACCGAAAAATACGTGATGGAGTGCATCACCAAATGGGTGTGGTCGGGCTTTAACGACCCCGATGATGTGCGGGAAATGATGGAGGACATCCTGGAGCCGGACTGCGACGCGGATCGGCTGGAAGGTTTCATCGAGTCGGAATTCGAACGCAAGGCTGCGGCAGAACGGTCCTGGCCTCGGGAGACGGATTGCGATCGGCTGGACCGCGTGTTCGATGAACTGGACGACGACGGCATCTGCGCGCTGTCGAACGCCGGATACACGATGTCGGATGGCCACTCGGACGTTTCGGAAGCCGTGCAGGACGCGCCGCAAGGGCGCTATCACGGGTACTGCTTTTATCACGGACAGGATGTCGAAAGAGCGCTGGATGGACACGGCCTCACGCTCGCCTTCGGCGACCTCGCCGGCGACGACGCGCGCGGTTCGGTAGTGGGCCGCCAGGTCGCGGAAGCGCTTGCGCGGGCCGGGTTCGAAACGTCCTGGAACGGGTCTGTCGCCAGTCGTATCGAGCTTCCATCGTTCGACTGGAAAAGACGTCATCGGTAGCATCGGGTGTATAGGCCGGGATCTGACTGGTCGGTCAACGTCAGATTGGGTCTCGGATAATACGATCGTTCGTCGCCAATGGTGGTGATCGACCCACAGCTGACTGTCATGGCAATCCATAGCGGACATAGACAGTGGCGCACCGGGGCTGCCTGCAATCCCGGCTCGGAAAACTAACGAGGTGGCGGCCAGTGCCATCATAGAACTCGCCGATCGTCTCATGCATAATTGGCAAGGTGCTGCGCGCGCCGCTCGCATCGGTCGGTCGTCGAGACGAAAGGGTGATTTTATGAAATTCTGGAGACAGTGCGAGGCAATTGTTCTTGCAATTTCGGTAATATCATTTTGTTCGGCAATCTACTTGTCTTATGACTTTGTCAATTCGCGCTCGAAGGTGCCTGATCCTTCCCAAGGCAGAGTCTATATGCATGACGTCCATGGCCAGATCGCCTACCTTAATAAGAATGAATTCCGCTCCTTGAATGGCTTGTTCTGGATAGCCGGCATTAGTTTAATAATTGGCATTGCTATTGATAGATCCAAGCGCCCCTTTCAGTAACGAGCTTTGGGTCATTTCGCATGTTTGAGTCTAGACAGATCCAGCGAGAATCCCGGCTCATGAAGTGCGCTGACTGCCGACGATGACGTGAGGGGGCGACCGTCCCTTCATGGCTGAACCCGGGCCGACGACCATCGCCTCAGGCCGACCCGCAAGGGACGTTCCGAGTTCTCCGAAGCGGACGTCTGCCGAGATTTATTGGGACTCTAGGGACGATGACCACTTAATTGGTGCCAGGGTTATCCTTTCTACTCCGAGGATTCCGCAGCGCAATAAATAGACCAACTCCGACGACGATACCGAACATCCAACTTAGCATGTGTAACGCATTGGCGGCCCGTAAGATATATGAGACACGGGCCACGCCAAGCATTCCACCACCCGACAATACTATTATCAGTATCCGTATTGCCCACCATAGCGGGGACCGATTTAACCAACTCTCATCCCGGTGCGCCCCCACAAAAGAGATTGTGGTCAGGCTCACAAAAACGGTGGAGAACCATACCCAACACCAGAAAAATGCTAGCAATATAGAATCACCAGGAGCGTACATAGGGACTCTCGGTTGTCTGCGGCTCAGCGCCTATTAGAAAATCCGCCTAGCGTTGTGGCATTCACTTCGTAGTCGGTTGCGATTGTAATGCCACAGTTTATAACGCACAGATTGTTGACGATCTACCAGGTGCCGTTGAACGGCCCTTCTTGGCCGACACCTGCCCGACGCGATCGGCCGCCCCCGACCCGAAGCAGCCGCTATCACTTGCCGAAAGCCGACATTCGTCGTGTCAGTCGGTCTCGCATTGTTGACGATTGCGGATTTTGCGTTGCTGCTCGATGGCGGCAACACCGCCGCGGGTACCATTATTTTCCGTATTCCGCGACAAGTGTGTAGATCAGATCTTCAAATCCTTCGACACTTTCATCGCCGCAGAAGCAGCAAACATCCATTCGCCCATCGTCAAAAACATCGACCTCAACGCGCATTCCTACGAGCGTTACCGAAACCAATATGGCGTCACTGCGATGTCGCGAAAGTGCGTAATAAAGTCGTTTGGCATCCAGTGTTTCGAGCAGTTTGTATACAGGATGACCCATGACTCCTCAAAACTTTTCTTCCAATAACTTTGATGCAGCTTTCAAACATCTATTTTAGACGAAGCTCGGAACTGGCCCGTAGACTGAGGGGCATCACGGACAGTTACTCTTGCTGCAAATGTGTCTCGCTTCGGGCGCATCGACGCAGCCTCCGGATATGTCGCACTTTGGTTTCTAAAATTTATCGCTATTAATCTGGCCCCTCCTTTTCATATTTCTCGTACGGCACAAATAACCGCTCAACCATATCCACACCCGGACTAAATGCCGCACCGACGAGAATCAAGATGATCTGCAGCATAAGATTTAGGTGCCCCCATATCAAATACAAACCCACGCCAAAAGAAACCCATGTCAACAGAAACACAAGACACCGGAGGCGATGTCTCCGATACTGAGATCTTGACAATTTCGGCGGCGTCGGCCACGAGTCACGGAAGATCTTCAACATCATTCTTCCCCTCTATCATTAATTCCCAAGCGACGGATAAATCACCCACGGGCTAACCATAGAGCCAACCCATACCCCGGTTGCAAACGATCAACTTATCAGAGCACCGACTGTGAGGCTGGTCATGGCCGATTCGGGAAGCTGATCGGGACCGCCATCGAACTGAGACTTCCGTCGAATGGATCAAGTTTGTCGATGCCGAACCCCATAAATCTCGGTCTTCCAGTCGAGCAGCAATTCCGCGACGCGTCTGGAATGTCCTGGATTCGTGCCCAGACCCATGCTCTCAGTCGCAACATTGTCGAGGTATGCTGCAATGGACGACGCGTCCAATCCCTCCTGCAACATGGCGAAAACCTTGGGCAGATACCCTTGATATTCGTCGCGTGCCGCGGGGCTGGATGCGACGCCGATTGGGTCCCATACGTAGTACAGAACCTCATCCAATCTCCTGTAAAGCGCTAACTCGGTATCGGCCAATTTTTGCCCCATCGCACCTTTCCTCCTGCCCGCGCCAAGCCATCGATGGACCGGCACAGCAATTGTCAATGATCTAGCCGTCGACGTCGACCGACTGCTCATGGCCACCCGCCGCCCCCTCACCCGCGGAGGAAGCGATGATCGGCCCCACGAACGGCAGTCTGGGCGTGCAATTCGCCCCTCGTCCGAAAACACTTGACCTTGTCACAGTGACAAGGCGTCCACTGTCGGGCGAGGAGGCGTTCATGACCCATCACTATCCCCCGACTTCCCGTCACGCACTGACCACGGCACTCGAGCATCCGGACGCTTCGCTCCGCCTTGCGGCTGCGCTGGGTGCCGGCACGGCTCCCGATCCAGGCCAGATCACGCTACTGGTGAAGCGTTGCGGTGTCGAACCGGATTTCTTCGTTCGCGACATGCTCACCTGGGCGCTCACCCGGCATGCGCAGGACCTGACATTGCCATTGCTGCTTGACGAGCTGCGCTCGCCGTTGGCGCAAGCGCGTAGCCAGGCGCTGCATACGCTCTCGAAGATCGGCGACCCCGCAACCTGGTCAGCGATCACGAGCGGGCACCTACATGACCCCGATCCGGAGGTGGCACGAACTGCGTGGCGCACCGCGGCGGGGCTGGTGCCGACCTGGCGACGAGCCGCCCTGGCACGCGAACTGGTTCGCGAGCTGGGCCGCGGCGACAAGGACCTCAAGCGCAGTCTGAGCCGGGCCTTACTCATGCTTGGAGACGACGCCATGGCCCCGCTCGATGCGGCGGCCCGACACACGAACCCGGCGGTTCGCGTTCATGCCTGCGCGAGCCTCAGGCTCATTGCGGACCCGGAGAGTGCGTTTGTGCTCGATCCAGCCGATGCGTGGCGCGCAAGTGCACCGTTGCCCTACGCCGATGAATAGGCGGGTTGACGGCGATCGATGTGATGAGCCACGTTTTGGCCGAGGTGATGGAAGCCGTTGGCGGTTTGTTAGAATTTTCGAGGCTCGATGGGAGCCAAGGCCGAGACACGACGCGGCGTGAACCAGATGACACCGGAGACAAGTGATGCGCATCAGCGAGTTGGCCAATCGTTCCGGCGTCAGCGCGCGCATGCTGCGGCACTACGACGCGATCGGACTGGTCAGCCCATCGGGACGTACGGAAGCGGGATACCGCGAGTATTCGCAAGCCGATGCCTTGCGCCTGTTCCAGGTGGAGAGCCTGCGTTCGCTGGGCCTTGGGCTGGCCGAGGTGCGTCAGGCGCTCAGCCAACAGGCGCCTCACCCCGATGTGCTCATTGACGCGCTGATGGTTCGCAGCCGCGAGCGGCTGGCCGCAGAGCAAGCGTTGCTTTGCCGGCTGACTTCTGTGTCCGCCACCTCTCCCGAGGATTGGTCAGCAGTGCTTGAGGTCGTGCATCTGTTGAAAGGACTGGAGTCGACGCATGCGCCTGAGAGACAGCGTGCTGCGTTTGACGCGGCGTCCAGCGATGCCCCGCTTGCAGCACTCATCGCCCACGCACTGCTCCAGGAACAGGAGCCGAATGTCGCAGGTGCGCTGCACTGGGCGCTGGGAAGAACCGTAGGCAGCGGCGCCAGCGTACTTGGCGCGGCGCTTCAACAGCCCGATCCGGCAGTACGCGAACGGGCCGTGCTCGCGCTGGCGAAACTCGGCGGTTCCGATGCGGTGGAGACCTTGCGTGGCTCGCTCCTCGACCCCGCGGAGCGCGTGCGGTATCGCGCCGCGCGGGTGCTGGGCGGATGGGGGATACGCGACGCCATTCCCCTGCTGATCGAGCAGGTCCTTGGCGGGACTCACGATGTCGAGGCGGCCGATGCGTTAGCCGATTTGGCGGAAGACCCCGCGATCGCAAGGCAAATTGTGGAGCGCTTTGAAGCAGCGATCTCGGACGGTCGAGCCGATGTCCAGACCCGTGTACGTGTTTGTCAGGCGCTCGCCGAATTCAATGGCACGGCGTCGGCCCTGCTTGCCCGGCTGGCCACCGATCCCGACCCGTCCGTGGCGCGCAATGCGCGTTACGTGATCGGTATTCGCAACGACGCGCCAACGTAGTCGAGTTTGAGTTTGATAGTCGGCCTCTTCCTTGGAGGCGAATGCCCTCGTTTCCTGTCTCTCCCGGATCTGTCGGCGGGGAAATAGTCTGCTCGCTTGCTCGGCAGCAGACGTGCGCTTGTCCGGGAGGGTCTCATATCAGGAGCGGCCGGAGATAGCCGAGAAGCCAGCATTTCGACTTCAGACGCCAAATGTCAGCTGGTGGCCGGCTAACGCCGCACGCGGTCGACCGTCACCGACCCATCTCGGTCGTACGACGCCGGTGCCCGTCGACGGCCGCTTTCGAAGCACAGAAGCCGCCCGACGGAGGGATCGCGGAAAGCAGACTAAACGGCTTGTTGTTGGCGCAGGAACTCCAGCACCATCCGGTTGAATCGCTCCGCGTGCTCCCATTGCGCCCAGTGCCCGCAGCGCCCGAACACATGCAGATCGGCGTTCGGCATACCCCAAACGAGCCGCAGGCCGACATCCATCGGCACGAAACGGTCATCGCGCCCCCAAATCACGAGCGCGGGCGCCTTGATTTCGTTCAGCCGGTGACCGTAGTCTGGAAATTGCTTCGGATTGGCCGCCAGACTCTTCACGAAGTTCTCGAGATGATCGCGCCGCGCCAGCATATTATCGAGCCGCGTCTGCATCAGCTCTTCCGTCATCGTGCTCGCATCGTAGACGAACACATTGAGCATCTTCTTCAGGTTCTCGAGCGTAGGGTTGCGATACAGCCCTTGCAGCAGCTTGATGCCTTCGGTCGGCATCGGCACAAACTGGCTCGGACCGCCCGTGCCGCCGCCCATCAGCACCAGCTTGCCGACGCGCTCCGGATACGACAACGCGAAGGCCACCGCGCTATGCCCGCCCATCGAGTTGCCGACGAGATGCGCGCGTTCGATGCCGAGCGTATCCAGCACGCCTTTCAGCACGCGCGCGTTGAGGTCGGAGCGCGAGCCGGTGCAGACGATCGAATCGCTCTTGCCCCAGCCGGGACAGTCGACGAGGATCACGCGATAACCCGCGTTCGCGAACGCGTCCACATTGCGATGGAAGTTCGCCCAGCCGCTCGCGCCCGGGCCGGAGCCGTGCAGCAGAACGAGCGTTTCCTTGCCCGCGCCGGTGTCGTTGTAGTGCACGCGCAGTTCCGTGCCGCCTTCCACCACGTTCACGTACTTGCTGGTCGCGGCTTCGCTATGAGTCACAGTGTCAGTCATGTCGAGATCCTTCGTCAGATTGATTCGGTTCCAAACGTGCGCGAGCCGTCGGCCGACTCGCGCGGAAATTTCCCGACCACCGCGAGCGCGCCGAGCGCCGCGATCACGATGAGCGGAATGCTGGAGATCACGAGCATCGACGCGCTCTGGCCGAGCGCAAACAGTTGCCCGGCGATCAGCGGGCCTACCATCGAGCCGACGCGGCCGACGGCCACCGCCGCGCCGACGCCCGTGCCTCGAACCCGCGTCGGATACGTTGCACCGGCGAGCGCGTACAGCACTGACTGCGTGCCGACGAGAAACAGGCCCGCCAGCAGGCCGCCCAATGCCATCGACGTGCTGCCGTTCGCGCTGGCGAGCGCAAGCAACGCAGTCGCGATGCCGGTATACATGCCGACCACGACCACCCGCTTGCCGATGCGATCCATCAGGCCGGCGATCACGATCGCACCGACGCCGCCGCCGATGTTGAACATCATCTGCACGATGCTTGCCTGTACCGGCGTGAGGCCGCGCGAGAGCACCATCGACGGCAACCAGTTCATCAAGAAGTACAGCACGATCAGCGTCCCCAGATAGCTGATCCACAGCGCGATGGTCGTCACCGCACGCCCGTCACTGAAGAGCGCGCGCACGATGCCGTCCTTCGACTCATGGGTCGCACCCTGGCCAGCCGCGACGAAGTGCGTCGACTCCTTAATGAAAAGCGCCAGCAGCGGCAAGGTCAGCAGCGGGCCGATCCCGCCGACATAGAAGATATGCCGCCAGGCCTCGACGCTCGGGCTGACGATGCCGATTACCGCCGCGAGCGCCGCTCCGAAGGGCATGCCGCAGTACATCGCGCCGACCGCCGTGCTGCGTTGTCCGGGCGCCGCCGCCTCCGCACACAGCGCGATCAGGTTCGGCATCGCAGCGCCGAGACCGAGGCCCGTGAGAAAGCGCGCGACGAGCAGGCTCTGCAGATCCCACACCTGGGTCGTTGCGATCGAGAATATCCCGAACAGTGCGACCGACATCATCAGCACGCGCTTGCGGCCGATGCGATCCGCGAGCCTGCCGCCAATCGCCGCGCCCGGCAACAGACCGAGCGCGCCGATGCCGAATGCCCAGCCGAGCTGCGCGGCAGCGAGATGAAACTCGCGTGCCATGCGCGGTGCGGCGATGCCGGTGGATTGCAGATCGAGCCCTTCGAGGAGCGCGACTGCGAAGCACAGGCCGATGGTGATGGCGCCGCCGGCGCGCGGGGGGGAAGCCGTTGACGTTTTCATTGATGTCTCCAGGTTGAACGATGCAGCGCTCTTCATGGCGCGTGGCATACCGAATGGTTCAGGCGCGTGCTTCGCGCTTCTTCAGATCGAGCGCGACGTCGACGATCATGTCTTCCTGACCGCCCACCATGCGTCGCTTGCCGAGCTCGACGAGAATGTCGACGGCTTTCAGGCCGTACTTCTTCGCCGCGATTTCAGAATGCCGCAGGAAGCTCGAATACACGCCCGCATAGCCGAGCGCGAGCGTTTCGCGGTCCACCCGCACCGGTCGGTCCTGCAACGGGCGGACGATATCGTCGGCCGCATCGAGCAGGCGATAGAGATCGGTGCCGTGATGCCAGCCAAGGCGCTCGGCCGCCGCGATGAACACTTCGAGCGGGGCATTGCCCGCTCCCGCACCCATGCCCGCCAGGCTCGCATCGATGCGGTCGCACCCCTCCTCGACCGCAACGATCGAGTTGGCCACGCCGAGGCTCAGGTTGTGATGGGCATGCATGCCCGTGTGGGTCTCGGGGCGAAGGACGGCCTTGAGCGCCCTGAAGCGCGCACGGATGTCGTTCATGTTCATCGCGCCGCCGGAATCGACCACGTACACGCAGGTCGCGCCGTAGCTTTCCATCTTCTTCGCCTCGATAGCGAGGTGGTCGGGCGCGGTCATGTGGCTCATCATCAGAAAGCCGACGGTATCCATGCCGAGGCTGCGCGCATATTCGATGTGCTGCTTGGAAATGTCCGCTTCCGTGCAATGGGTCGCGACACGTACGACACGCGCGCCCGCGTCGTACGCGGCCTTCAGGTCGTGAATCGTGCCGATGCCGGGCAGCAGCAGCGTCGCGATTTTCGCGTGCTTCACCACATCGGCTACCGCCTCGATCCATTCCAGATCACTGTGGGCGCCGAAGCCGTAGTTGAAGCTCGAACCCTGCAGGCCGTCGCCATGTGCGACCTCGATGCTGTCGACCTTCGCTTCATCCAGCGCGCGGGCAATGTCCTGCACGTTCTGAATCGAATACTGATGACGGATCGCGTGCATGCCGTCGCGCAGCGTCACATCGGAGATATAGAGTTTTTTGTCCATGATCGAGTGCTCCTTGCTTCAGGCGTTCACGAGCGACGCAGCCATGCGTTCGGCCGTTGCCAGCGCGGCGGAAGTCATGATGTCGAGATTGCCCGCGTAGGCCGGCAGATAATGGGCCGCGCCTTCCACTTCGATGAAGATCGAGGTCTTCAGTCCGCTGAAACGGCCGAGTCCGGGAATATGCAACGGCGCAGCGGAGGGGATGTCGTCGAACTGCACGGATTGCTTCAGGCGATAGCCGGGCACATAGGCCTGGACCGCCGCGGCCATCTGATCGACGGACGTTTCGATCAGCGTCCGGTCTGCCGCTTCGGACAGCACATAGACCGTGTCGCGCATCATGAGCGGAGGCTCGGCCGGGTTGAGCACGATGATCGCCTTGCCCTTGCCGGCACCGCCGACCGCTTCGATCGCCTTCGACGTCGTCTCGGTGAACTCGTCGATGTTGGCGCGCGTGCCAGGTCCCGCCGACTTGCTGCTGATCGACGCGACGATCTCCGCGTAATGCACCTTCGCGACCCGCGACACTGCCGCGACCATCGGGATCGTCGCCTGTCCGCCGCACGTGACCATGTTCACGTTCGGCGCATCGAGTTGCGCGTCGAGGTTCACCACCGGCACGCAGTACGGGCCGATGGCAGCGGGCGTCAGATCGATCATGCGGATGCCTGGCTTGAGCGTGCGCAGGAACGCGTCGTTCGCCACATGTGCGCCGGCAGACGTCGCATCGAAAACGAAGTCGATCTGGTCGAACACGGGCAGGCGCGCAAGCCCTTCCACGCCGTCATGCGTCGTCGCCACGCCGAGCTTCGCCGCGCGCGCGAGACCGTCCGAGGCCGGATCGATGCCGACCATCGCCGCGACCTCGAGATGCCGGCTGCGACGCATGATCTTTATCATCAGGTCGGTGCCGATGTTGCCCGATCCGATGATCGCGGCTTTGCACTTGGTGTTGTCTGCTGCCATGGAAATGTCTCCGTCCGTCATTCGCTGAAACTGGCGCGCACACCGCCGAGCCCTTCGATGTGTGCCGTATAAGTGCCGGCCGCGTTCACCGCGACCATCGGGCCGAGCGCACCCGTCAGCACGATGTCGCCGGCGCGCAGCGGCGTGCCGAGTCGAACCATCCGATCCGCGAGCCACGCAGCCGCATTCAGTGGATTGCCGAGGCACGCACTTCCATTGCCGCGTGAAAGCACTTCGCCGTCCTGCGTGAGCGTCATGGCACACGCGCTCAGCTCGATATCGCGCAGCAGCACCGGCCGGCTACCGAGCACGAACAGCGCGCTCGACGCGTTGTCCGCGACGGTGTCGAAAAACCGGATATCCCAGTCGCGAATGCGACTGTCGACGACCTCGATCGCGGCCACCGCATACGCGGTCGCCGAGATCAGATCCGCGAAGGTGTGTTTCTCGGCGGTCAGGTCGCGTTCGAGCACGAGTGCGATCTCCGCTTCGACCTTCGGCTGAATCAACGATGCGAGCGGCATCGGCTGGCTGTCGCCGTAAGCCATCGACGCGAACAACGCGCCGAAGTCGGGCTGATCGACGCCGAGTTGCTTCTGCACCGCGGGCGAAGTCAGGCCGATCTTCCTGCCGACGATGCGCTCGCCGTTCGCCGCGCGCAAGTCGTTGTTGATTTGCTGGATCGCGTACGCGAGTGCCGGATCGCCTTCGGGACACGTATCGCGCAGTGGCGCGATCGTCCGACGCAAGGACTGCGCCTCACGCAGGCGCGCGGCCATCGAAAGAATGTTGCTGTCATCCGACATGGTTCTATCTCCTGGAAAGAGTCCGTTCTCGCGCGTGCATCGCGCCGAAGCCCGCGATCCATTCCGGAATCGCACGGTAGTAATCGATCGATGCCTCGTAACGACCGCTCGCCGCAAGCGCACCGAATGCCGCAACCCACGTGCGGATCTCATGTGCGGACTTGCCTGCCTCACGCGTGATCGCTTCGTTCATGAAGCCATCGGCGGCGGTGAGTTCACCGCGTTCGAGCAGTTCGAGAAATTTCTGGTCCCATGCGGGATTGAGCGGATGCAGCCGGCTGTCACCCGCCGCGAATGCCTTGGCCGCCGCGACGGTGCGCGACTGCCGCGCATTGCGCGACTCCGGCGACGGGTTGCGCCCCGCGATCAACCGTTCCGCGACGACATCGTCCGCGCCCGAGATTTCCGGCACCGGCGGCTCATGCGAAATACCGCCCGAGCCGATCAGCAACACGCGCCGCGGCATGCGCGCGACGGCACGGCCGATCGCATCGCCGAGCAGCCGGGCGCGGCGGCACGACGCCATCGGCGGCGCAACCGAGTTGATGAAAACGGGCACCACTGGATAACGGTCGATGCCACCGGTGAGTACCTCGAGCGCCTGCGCGCAGCCGTGATCGACCTGCATGCGATACGAAACGGCTACGTCGATATCGCTCGCGAGTGCGGCATCGGCGAGCGCGAGCGCCACATCGCGCGCGACGGGCAACGGGCCGGCCGCGCTGCCGAAATCGCCGATGGCCGTCGCACTCACGCCGATGCAGAACTGCGGCATCACGTCGTAGAAAAATCCGTTGTAGTGGTCCGGCGCGAACACGATCACCAGCTCCGGATCGAACGCATCGACCCGCTCGCGCGCCGCGCGCTGCACCAGTTCGACTTCCGCGACGACTTCCGGACTGGGGTCGAAATACCCGTGCAAGGGCGTGTGCGACATGCATTCGAGATGAATCGGCATCTCAGGCCCCTACCAGGTCGGCGGCGTGCGCGAACGTCGCGCCATTGGCCGTCGCGCCCGTTGCCATCACAAGCGACAGCCGTTGCGCAAGCTGCGACACGCAACCCGATACACATTGCGGCGAGCACATGCCGGCCACGAAGCGGTCGGGCCGCAACAGCACGACCGATTCGGGCACGCGCGCGAACCAGTCGCGCAGGCGTGAGTCGACATCGCCAACGGCGATCACGTCGTCGGGCACGTCGTCGTGGAAAGCGAGCTGCGGGTCGGGCTTCGCGATCACGAAACACCCCCCAAGCGCGTTCCAGATGCGGCGTGCCTCGGGAGTCAGGCCGAAGGTCGGGTCCGTGCCCCACCCCACGATCGCGAAGCGGTTGCCGATCGCATCGTCGAGCCGGACGATGCTGCCATCCACCAGACGCACGCGTGGCTGGATGAACATGCGACCCACAGGAGTGCCAGCCTGCGCATCGCGGCCGTGCACCATCCGCCCGATCAGCGATTCACGTTTCTCGCTCATCAAACCGACCAGCCTGCCGAACGCGCCGTGTCCGCGCTTCGCGATCATGCGCGAGAGCAGCCCTTCGGACCGCGTGCGTCGCGCCAGAAGCACGACGCCCTCTTCATAGCGCGGCATCGGCTTGAAGCGCATCTCGACGAAATAGCGCTTCATGGAGGGCAGCACATCGAAGCAGCGCACGAACGCGTCACGCACTTTCGATCCGAAGAAGCTCGTCGGCGCGAAGATATCGCCCGCGACTTCCGACAGGTGGATCATCGAGCGCGCATGGGCACGCCGCTCCGTCGTGTAGGTACCGAGCAGCGCGTCGTGCGCGGTGCCTTTCACGACCATCGCAAGCTTCCAGCCGAGATTGCTCGCGTCGCGAATGCCGCTGTTGTAGCCCTGCCCCTGCCACACCGGCATGATGTGCGCTGCGTCCCCCGCGAGCAGGATGCGCTTGACGCGGAACGTGCTCGCGAGCCGCGCGTTGTGCGTATAGACCCGCCGGCGAATGTAGTCGACCTTGTCAGGATCGTCGACGACCCCGCGCACCAACGCCGCCATGTTCTCCGGCTTCGACAGTTCCTCCTCCGTCTCGCCCGGCATCACCATGAATTCGAAGCGCCGGATGCCGTGCGGCAGCGCCGCCGAAACGTAGGGACGCCGCGCGTCGCAATGCAGATAGACATGCGGAGAGCCGATCGGGTCGTTGCGCACGTCGATCACGATCCATTGATTCGGCTTCGTGCGGCCTTCGAACGGCACGTCGAGCGCGCGGCGCACAAAACTGTTGCCGCCGTCCGCGCCGACCATGTACGCGGCGCGAATCGTTGTCTTCGCACCGTTCGCGTCTGTCACGTCGAGGGTCACCCCGCTCTCGTCCTGCGCGAAGCTGTCGACGCTGTGGCCAAGCAGCGTCGATACATTCCCGAAACGCCCGAGACCGCGGTACAGAATCTGATCGGCGAGCGGCTGGATGAAGGCATTGCGGCGTGGCCAGCCGAACTCGTCGGTGCGCGGCTCGATCGACGCGAAGCACTTCCCTTTCAGCGTGAAGCGCATCCAGTGATTCGGCGTGGTGTGCGGCAGCAGCTCGTCGACAAGGCCGACCGACTGGAATACGCGCAGTGCTTCGTCGTCGAGGCCGATGGCGCGCGGATAGTCGATGATCTGCGCGAGCTTCTCGATAACGACGACGCGCACGCCCTGCAGGCCGAGAATGTTCGCGATCATCAGGCCGACCGGGCCCGCGCCGATGATGGCGACATCTGCGTCGATCGAACGATGTGTCGTTTCGTGAGGATGAGCGCGGCCGTTGCCGGCCGCCGGTTCAAAGGCGGGGCGCATGCTTGTCTCCTGACTGGGCTTGTCCGATGTGCTGAACCGACGAAGCGCCTGGCTCTCGATCGTTCAGCTTATGAGCGCAGTTTATGGACGGCGGAAAACACCCTCAACAAAATCTCCGGAATGTGCATAGAATGCACATTATTGATTTCAATGGGATTTTTCCGTGACGACCTACACGAACGTGCGCGGACTGGCGCGCGGCCTCCAGGTACTGCGGGCTCTGAATGCGATGGAAAACGGACGCGCGACGAGTCAGCAGATCGCCGATCTGACCGGCCTGCATCGCACTACGGTGCGCCGCCTGCTCGAAACGTTGATGGAGGAAGGATTCGTGCGCCGCAGCACATCGGACGACAGCTTCCGCCTGACGCTCGCCGTGCGTTCCTTGAGCGAAGGCTTCACCGATACCGAGCGCATCGCCACCGTGGCGCCGCCGATCATGGGGCAGCTGCTGCAGCGCGTCGCGTGGCCATCCGATCTGACCACGCCCGATGGCGACGCGATGATCATCCGCGAGACGACGCACCGCTTCAGCCGGCTGTCGTTTCATCGCGCGATGGTAGGGCGGCGTTTGCCGATGTTGCTGACGGCTGCGGGCCGCGCCTACTTCGCCATGTGCCCCGATGAGGAGCGCGAGGATATTCTGGACCTGTTGCGCTCCGGCGCGGGCGGTGAAGAACAACAGGCGCTCGCGAGAAACGATACGCTCGTGCGCAAGCTGATCCGGCGTGTGCGCGAGGATGGTTTCGGATCGAATCACGGCGACTGGACCGCGCAGGCGAAAATCGGCGCGGTGGCAGTCGCGATCAGCGCGGACGAACGCGTGATCGCCAGTCTCAATGTCGTCTTCCTGTCGCGCGCGGTAAGTCTCGAAGATGCCACTCGCCGCTATGTGCCCGAGCTGCAAAAAGCAGCATTGGATATCGCCGAAGCATTGAGGCAGGAACCAGCAACGCGTCCCCGTGCATCAACGTAGGCACCTGGACCGGCTGAATGTCGTGAACGGAGCCGAACGGTCACGCAAATGACTATGTGCCGACCGCGCCGGACAATCGCGGCGGCATTCGGAAAACGCGGCGCATCGGTGACCCGTGATCGGATCGATCTCGTCACGTCATGCGCCGCAATTCATGCCTGGATCGGCGACGCGCTACAGAACGCGCTACAGCACCCGCTCCAGCGCACTCGCGAACCGCGCAACCGCCGCATCGACATCATTCAGCTTGTCCAGCCCGAACAAGCCGATCCGGAAAGTCTTGAAATCCGCCGGCTCATCGCATTGCAACGGCACGCCGGCCGCGATCTGCATGCCGACATCGGCGAATTTCTTGCCGGACCGGATATCGTCGTCATCGGTATAACAGACGACGACGCCCGGTGCCTCGAAGCCTTCGGCCGCGACACTCCGGAACCCCTTCTCGGCGAGCAACGCACGAATCCGCGTGCCGAGCTCCAGTTGTTCCGCCCTCACCTTGTCGAAGCCGTACGCGTCCGTTTCCTTGATCACGTCGCGCAGCGTCGCGAGGCTGTCCGTGGGCATCGTCGCGTGATACGCGAACCCGCCGTTTTCGTACGCTTCCATGATCTGCAGCCACTTGCGCAGATCGCACGCGAAACTGGTGCTCGTCGTCGCATCGATGCGCTCGCGGGCGAGCGCACCGAGCATCACCAGCGCACAGCCGGGCGACGCGCTCCAGCCCTTTTGCGGTGCGCTGATCAGCACGTCGACACCGCTCGCCTCCATGTCGACCCAGATCGTGCCGGACGCGATGCAATCGAGCACGAACATGCCGCCGACCGCATGCACGGCGTCGGCGACCGCACGCAGATACGCATCGGGCAGCATCATCCCCGACGCGGTTTCGACGTGCGGCGCGAACACCAGATCCGGCTTGTGCTCGCGAATCGCCGCAACGACTTCATCGATCGGCGCCGGCGCAAAGGCGGCCTGTCTGCCCGCTTCGACCGGACGCGCCTTCAGCACGATCGACTCGGACGGAATGCTGCCCATGTCGAAAATCTGCGACCAGCGGAAACTGAACCAGCCGTTGCGGATGACGAGGCACTTCCTGTTCGTCGCGAACTGCCGGGCCACGGCTTCCATGCCGAACGTCCCGCTGCCCGGGACGATTGCGACCGCCTTCGCGTTGTAGACCTTCTTCAGCGCAGCGGAAATGTCGCGCATCACGCCCTGGAAGCGCTGCGACATGTGATTGATCGACCGGTCGGTGTACACGACCGAGTATTCGAGAAGCCCGTCGCGGTCGACATCGGGAAGTAATCCTGGCACGTTCGCCTCCGGTAAAGGACATGGGATGAGCGCGAGCGGTGTTCATGAGCGGATGCCGCTGCGCCGATGCAACGCTGCTTTTCTCTGATAGACGAACGATTCTAACGAAAGCTGTCCGCTCGTTGGAAATTTCGGCGCTTGTCTCATGCACGGCACATCCGGTGTCGTGCGCGCGACGGGTAGCCGCGCTATGGACGCGATGCCAGCAACCTGATCCCAGCGACCCCGAATACGACGGCCAGACACCCGTCCAGTGCCTTGTGGGTTCGCATGTAGATCCTTCGAACCGGCTCCATGGAAAACAGCCATGCATAACCGGCGAACACGCCGCACCCAATGGCCGCACAACCCACGACCAGTGCACCTTGTGACTGCCGGGTGCCGCCGGACGACAGCGCAACGATCGAAACCCACACGAGGATCGCCTTCGGATTGATGAGATGAAGCATCGCACCGCGGCAATAGATGCTGGTCAACGTCGGCGTTCGCGCCGTTTCGGATACGGCGGGCGGCACCCGTCCGAGCGCATTGCGCGCCGACTTGAATGCAAGCCACAAGAGATACAGTCCGCCGAAAATCCTGATCGCGACGATGAACGGGGCATACGCGATCAGCGCAGCCGATACGCCCAGCACGGCCACACTCGCCCACAACATCGAACTCGACAGGACGCCAAGCGAGAACGTCAATGCCGCCTTTCGGCCGTGATTCGCCGCGATGGACATGATGGCGAGATTGCTCGGTCCGGGGCTCGCGGTACCGACGAAATAGATTGCATAGGCAAACAGCAGGTCGGTCGCGAGGTGGGCATTGGCCGTCATGTTCTGGATTCCGCAACGAAAAGTGGCCGGATGATCGGACACAGGCGCAGCCGGCGAAAGAGGCAATATCGCCATCTTCCGTTGAATTTCGGACAAGCCGGCGAGACCGCATCGATGCACGCTACCGCGCCGTTGTCGACGCGCTCCGCCGCAAACGAGGCGGAGCGCGTCGCCCGTCACGCGCGCAACGGTCTCAACCCGGCACGCACTTCATTCGCGAAGATCATCGGTTCTTCCCATGCCGCGAAGTGCCCGCCTGTTGCCGGTTTGTTGAAGTAAATCAGATTGTGATAAGCCCTCTCGGTCCAGCTCCGCGGCGCCTGGTAGTTTTCCCCCGGAAACGCGCTCACCGCCGCCGGCACGCCGACGTCGGCCGCTAGGAAGAAGTTCGCATGCGATTCCCAGTAGAAACGCGCCGCCGAGACGCCCGTGTTCGTGAGCCAGTAAAGCGTGATGTCGTCGAGCACGTCGTCCCGTGTCAGCGCGCCGGCCGAGTGGCCGTTGACCGGGCGACCCTGCACGGCCGCGCTCAGCGCTGCCGCCGGCTGGCCGTAACCGTCTCCGTGGTCGAGCAGCCACGAAGCCAGCGCGACGGGCGAATCGGCGAGTCCGTACAACGTCTGCGGGCGCGTACCCATTTCAATCGCGTAACCGCGCTTCCTCTTGAAATTGGCGCTCAGCTGTTCATATGCGTGCCGCTCTTCGTCCGACAAGCCGGCAGGTGCGGGATCGCCGGCCGTCAGCGACTTCAGAATTTCCGCCGGCACGGACGCCGGGAAATTCACATGAATGCCCATCAACTCAGGCGGCGCCTGTTTCGCCATGATGTTCGTGACGATGCCGCCGAGGTCCCCGCCCTGCGAAGCAAAGCGCGCGTAGCCGAGCCGTTTCATCAGCGTCACCCATGCGCGCGCCGTGCGCTCCGGCCCCCATCCCGTCGTCGTGGGTCGCGCCGAAAAACCATAGCCGGGCAGCGACGGAATCACGAGATGGAACGCATCCGACGCCGGCGCGCCGTACGCAGTCGGATCGACGAGCGGCGCGATGATCTTGAACTGCTCGATGATCGAGCCGGGCCAGCCGTGGGTCACGATCAACGGCATCGCATTCTCGTGCTTCGAACGCACATGGATGAAGTGGATGTCGAGGCCATCGATTTCGGTCACGAATTGCGGGTACGCATTCAGCGTCGCTTCGCACTTGCGCCAGTCGTAGTCGCTCGCCCAATACCGCGCGAGCGCCTGAATGGTCGCAAGCTGAATGCCCTGCGACTCGTCGGCCACGGTCTCGCGGTCCGGCCAACGCGTCGCGTTGATGCGCTGCCGCATGTCGGCGAGCTGCGCGTCGGGCACATGCACCCGGAATGGCCGGATCGCCGATCTGTCGCCGCGTGCGGGTTCCGCGGTGCCGATTGCCGGGCTGGTCTGCGCGAGCGCCAGGCGGCTCAGCGAGCCGGCCGCCAGTGCGGCGGCCGCGATACCGACAAAGCGCCGGCGCGACAACGACGTCGTCACGTTGCGACCGGCACCGGCAGGCGCGCTTTCGGCGCCCGACATCAGGAGCGGCCGATCATCGGCAGCGTTCGTTTTCATATCACACACCTTTCAAGGAAAGATTTCATCGCACCCTTACATGCATATGCACATGTTGCGATCAAGAAAATGCGCGTTCATGCGACGACTGCCGGCCCCGATCGGCAAGCCGAATGTTCGGCAACGGCCGGGCAAGCCCGCGCATCACGCAGCCGCGGCACGCCAATCGTCCGCGCCCGCGTCATATCCGGCCACCGGCTGCGCGACGCGTTCGTGAACATGCGCGGTCGGCGTACGGTCGATCATCAGGCTCAGCAATTCCGAGCGGTTATAGTGACCGGCCGCGTCCATCAGCATCTTGCGACGGTCGATCAGCGAGAAGTCCAGATCGACGATGACCTCGCCCTCGCCCGATCGAAGCGGCTCGGCCATCAACATGCCGTCGGGCGACACGATCGTCGTGAAGCAGCCGCCCGAGATCGGGCCGATCGCGCAGCCGGTGTCCTTCATGATTTGCGCCTGCTGGTCGGCATCCAGCCACGCCGTTGCATTGACGACGAACGCGCCGGACTCGAGCGCATGCTGCCGGATGTTGATCTCCATGCGCTGCGCGAAGCCTTCCCCGAAGGCCGAACCCGGATACATCGCCGAATGAATCTGCTCGCCGTCGGCGATCATCGCGTAGCGCGCGAGCGGATTGTTGTGCTCGAAACACGCGAGCTGCCCGATACGGCCGACGGCGCTGTCGACCGCCCGCAGCCCCGATCCGTCGCCCTGCCCCCAAACCATGCGCTCGAAGTGCGTCGGCGTGATCTTGCGACGGCGCTGGATCAGTTGCCCGTCCGCGTCGAACAGCAATTGCGCGTTGTACAGCGTGCCGCCGTCGCGCTCGTTGACGCCGATGGACACGACCATGCCGGCCTTGCGTGCTGCTTCGCCGATCGCATCGGTCGCGGCGGACGGCACGGTGACGGCCTGTTCCAGCAGCCGAAGATGCTCGGTACCGGACAGCAGTTCGATGCCCGTCTGAACGGCCGCGAAATACGGGTAATAGGGGACGACCGTTTCGGGAAAAGTGGCGAATTGCACACCTTGCCGGCCAAGGTCGTGGATCTTCTCCACGACCTTGGCGACGGTGGCTTCACGACTGTAGAGCACCGGGCTGAACTGGACAGCGGCGGCCTTGACGACTTTCATGACACACTCCTTGGACAATGCGCGGTGCGGCACTCCGCTCGCGACTGGCGCATTGGAGCAGGCGAACGTATCCCGTTCTTGTCGGAAAGTCGGCGATGTGTATGCGTACGTATCCGCGTCTGTTGCAGATACTTCGGGATACAAATGGAGCACCAGGAGCGGCGCGATTCCATTGCGATCGGCAACGCGACGTCGCGACGCTCAATCGCGCCGATCGCGTGGTTCGGCTTGCACGCTCTTTGCCGCAGCACGCGAGAACTGCACTTGATATTCGCTCGGCGACAACCCCGTCTTGCGCTTGAACAGTTGCCGGAACGTACTGACATCGCTGTAACCGACGCGCTGACTCACGTCCTCGAGCCCGATCGGCCGTGTTTCCAGCAGACGTTTCGCAACCTCGACCCGCAGATTCTGCAGATACGTCAACGGCGCGAGGCCGACCGCTTCCTTGAAGCGACGATTGAGCGTACGTTCGCTGACGGCAAGCGATGCCGCCAGATCGCCGAGCCGGAATCCTTGCTGCAATGTCGCTTCCATCCGCTGCTGAGCGCGCGCCACGAGCGTGTCGGTATGCCCGTGTTCGTCGAGAAGCGTGGCAAAGGAGGCCTGCGACGTCCGGTTCATGTCGATCAACAGCGCCTTCGCGGTCATCGTCGCGAGTTCTCCGCCGGCGCAGGCTTCGACGAGATGCACGGCGAGGTTCAGATAGGACGTGACGGAGCCGCCCGAGATGATCCCGTCTTGCGCGAGCAGCAGCTCGTTCGCGCGGACTTCGACACGCGGATAGCGGCGCGCGAAATCCGCTGCTCTCGCCCAGTGCGTCGTCGCGACGCGGCCATCCAGCAGGCCCGCCTCGGCAAGCAGGTAATTCGCCGTGCAATACGCGGCGAGCATCGCGCCTGCCTTGTGTTGACGCCGCAGTGCGGAAGTCAGTTCGCTCAACTGCTCGCGATGCCCGAGGAACTCGTCGATCCGCGAAAAGAAAGGCGCCGTCAGCAGCACGGCGTCGGCTCGTTTGCGCGGGTCGATCTTGCCGTCGACCGGAATGATCTGACCTGACGCCGCCTTCACCGGTTGCCCGTCGAGCGACTCCACGCGCCATGCGAACAACGGCGCGGACGACGCGCCCGGTTCCGCCCGGCGCGCATGAAACTGATTTGCAGCGCTGAAGACATCGACCGGGCCCGCGACGCCGGACGCCAGGATTCCGTCATAGACCCAGATGCGGATGATCGCCATTGCGTGTCCGAATTTCCTTGAATAGTGGCGATGCTGCCACTTTCCTGCGCCCGCGTAAACCGCGACGATGGCGCCATCCGATCAACCGAAAACAGGAGCATCCCATGCCGATGATCGATGCGATGTGGCCCGACCACGCACTGACGCCCGATGCTGAAGCCCGCCTCATCAGGGAACTGACCGATATCCTCATCGAAGCAGAAGGGTACGATCCCGCGAGCCCGCTCGTTCAGCGCGTGACCGTATTCCATCTGCACCGGCCGGCCGCGATCTACATCGGCGGCGAACGTACCGATACGGTGCGCTACCGGATCATTCCTTCGGTTCCCGAAGGGCAATACACCGACGAATCGCGCCGCTCGCTCGTCCGACGCGTCACGGAAGCCGTGGCACGCGCGGAAGGCCGGCCGTTCGACGATGTCGCACCGCGCGTCTGGATCTTTCCGACCGAGATACCGGACGGTGCGTGGGGAACGCGCGGCGCGATCTGGACGCTGCCCGATATCCACGCGCTGCTCGCGGGCGAACCGGAGCGCGACGCGGGCGCCGAGCGCCTTGCGCGACGGCGCCGAGAAAAGGCACGCGTTGCGCTCGCGGCAGCGCTCGATGCCGCAAACGCAGGTGTCACGCGCAACGCGTGCAAGGAGTAACCGCCATGAAATTCAACGACACGGCCCCGATGATGGCACCAGCCGACGGTCCACCGCGGTGGCTGGCGCGCCTGGCCGAAAACGCGACGCTGGAAGCCACCGTGCTGAAGCGCCCGATCGACGGGCGAGCCGACATTCTCTCGGTGATCAAGCACGCGGTCTCGCTCTACGAGTTCCAGCAGCATGCTTACAAAGGCATGATCGGCAACGAACTTTATCTGGAATCCTATCGTTCACGTATCAATGGCGTGCCGATCGAGACGGTGGTCGTCGCCCATATGAACGAGCAAGGCGATACGGATTCCGTCGTCATCAATCATCGACCGCTCGATGCCGCACTACTCTTCTCGCAATTGATGCGCGAGCGCGTGGACGAGCGCTTTCGCGCGTGTTATCTATCGGAACGGGAAGCCGCCGCGCTCAATGCGGCAGCCGTCCCGCCACCGGGCCCGGGGCCGCAGGATGAAACGCCTTCTTCTTGATTTGACGGCAGCTTGCTTGCTGCTCGCTTTCGCAGGAGTCTCCATGGCACATTCCGCTGCGTTGCCGACCACGCCCATCACGAAGATACTGGCGATCGGTACGTTTCCTCCCGGCACGGACATGCAGCACGTCCAGACCATTCTTCCGACCGAAGTCCGCGAGACGACACAGCTGTATCTCGCGGGCAAGATCGATCAGTGGTATTCCCTGCAGGACCGGCCCGCGGTCGCGTTCGTCCTGAACGTGACGGACACGGGTGAAGCGCATGAAATGCTGGAACGACTCCCGTTGGGGAAGGCTCACCTCATGACGTTCACGCTGCTCCCGATCGGCCCGCTCAAGCCATTGAGCAAGCTCTTGAATCCTCCGGCGGCTCAGTAGAAACCCCTGCACCCCGCCATCTTTCGAAACAGCGAAGCGCACCGTGTGCCGCGCGATGTCGCACCGAACGAGATCCTCGATCATGACTCGACCCGTAACGAAAACACCCGCCTCTCCCGCCGCCGCTGCGGGTTCTTCAACGTGCCCGACCGTGCCGGCGCCATCGTCGCCGGAACCCACGGTCGATGTCGGCGACGTGCAGGTCGATGCCGACATCACGCTGCGCCGCATGGTCTACCGCCCCGCACGATCGAAGGGCATCGTGCTGTTCCTGCACGGCTTCCCCGAGACGATGTATGCGTGGAAGCCGATTGCCGAATCACTGTCCTCCGACTACGAGGTGCATGCGTTCGACTGGCCAGGCTACGGGCAATCGTCGCGTCCGCGCGCCGATCGCTTTTCGTACGCGCCGAGCGACTATGCCCGTGTGCTGCGAGACTACATCCGTACGTCGGGCATCGATGGTTCGAGACTGTTGATTTATGCGACGGATATCGGTGCGCTTCCGGCGCTGCTGGCAGCGTTGGAACAACCGGATATCGCGCGGGAAATCATCGTTGGCGACTTTGCCCCGTTCAACCGGCCGCAATATATGTACGAAAGCCTGCAAGGCCTGAAGTCGAAGCCTTCATCGGATATCGTGCGCGCCGCCATGAACAGGAATCGCGACGAAATCCTCGCAAACACGTTCTTCCGGGGCATGGAGGATGACGAGCGCTACACGTTGCCCGAGGAATTCATGGACGACGTGGCGAAGGGATGGGACGGTGACTTGACCGCGGCCGACGCCTTTTTCCACTACTACGCATGCTTCACCCGGGATCAGGACTACTTCGAAGCCAATATGGCAAAGCTGAAAGTCCCCGTTAAGGTTGTGTGGGGCGGGAAGGACATCTATATCAAGAAGGAAATGGGCATCGAGTACGCGGACCGAAACGGGGTGAACATTTCGATTCTTCCGGAACTGGGCCACTTTCCGCATCTGCAGGCGCCCGCCCGGACGGCGAACGAAGTTCGGGCTTCGTTCGGCGAGGCGAGCGATCGCGCGACCAAGTAGCGGACAACGGGGGACGACTCCGCTCCCGCCGGGCGATTCAATCGCACCGCCGATCACTTCGGCCATCGCCAGCCGGGATCGGACCGGCATTCGGCGAAGTAGCCGGACCGTCAGGCCGACGCGTCGAAACGCAACATCGTGAAACCGGGCTTGCGCTCCGAGGGCACGGGAACATAATCTTTAACGATACCGGCGGACGTAACGAACGATTCCGCCCGGGTTCCCTGACGTCCTGCGATGAACATCAAAAGCCGTGCCCACCAGCACACGGCCCGCCCGCCCCGCAAGCCCGATGCCGGCCTGCTGCGGTGGATCAACGGACTCGCCGCGGCGCGCACGTATCGATTGCATTGGCTGCCGCACGATCTGCTTGCCGGCGTCACGCTCAGTGCCGTGCTCGTGCCCGCCGGCATGGCGTACGCGAACGCAGCGGGCCTGCCCGCCGTCAACGGGCTCTATGCGTCGCTTGCCGCGATGCTCGCGTACGCGCTCTTCGGCCCCAGCCGCATCCTCGTGCTCGGCCCCGACTCCGCGCTGGTTGCGCTGATTGCCGCAAGCATCACGCCGCTTGCTCACGGCGATGCCGCGCATGCGCTGGCCCTTGCCGGCGCGCTCGCGATACTCGCGGGCGCGATCTGCATCGCGGTCGGGGTGCTCAGGCTCGGATTCGTCACCGAGCTGCTGTCGCTACCCATCCGGTACGGTTTTCTGAACGGCATCATGCTGACGATCAGCATCGGACAATTGCCCAAGCTCCTCGGCTACAAGGGCAACGGCGAATCGTTCATCGAGCAGGTGCGCGACGTGGTCGCCGGCATCGCGGCATCGAAGGTGAACGCAACGTCGTTCGCACTCGGTGTCGCCGCGCTCGCGCTGATACTCGCGTGCAAACGGCTCTGGCCCAGGATGCCGGGTGTGCTGCTCGCCGTGGCGGGCGCGACGGCGGTGGTGATGTGGTTCGATCTGTCGACGCGCGCCGGCGTTGCAACCGTCGGTGCGGTCCCGCAAGGCCTGCCGGTGCCGCGCATCCCCGACGTGAGCTTCGACGACTGGCTGCATCTCGCGGGCAGCGCAGCGGCGATCGCGCTCGTTTCGTTCACGGATATCAGCGTGCTGTCCCGCACCTACGAACTGCGCAACGACACCAGCGTGGACCGGAATCACGAATGCATCGCGCTCGGGCTGTCGAACCTCGCCGCCGGCCTGATGCAAGGGTTCGCGGTGAGCGCGAGCGGCTCACGCACGCCCGTCGCGGAAGCGGCGGGCGCGAAGACGCAGGCGACGGGCGTGGTGGCTGCCGCGGTCGTTGCCGCACTGCTGCTGTTCGCGCCGCGCGCGCTTGCGCACACGCCACAATCCGCGCTGGCCGCCGTCGTGATCGCGGCATGCGTGAACATGATCGAGGTGCGCGGCGTCGTGCGGCTTTATCGGCTCCGCAAAAGCGAGTTCGTGCAGGCGGTGGCGTGCTTCGTCGGCGTTGCAGCCGTCGGGGTCGTGAACGGCATTGCGCTGGCACTGCTGCTCACCGTGCTGTCGTTTCTATGGCGCGCGTGGCGGCCTTACGATGCCGTGCTCGGGCGGGTCGACGGCACGAAGGGCTATCACGACGTGTCGCGCCATCCGGACGCGCGGCGCGTGCCCGGGCTCGTGCTGCTGCGCTGGGATGCGCCGCTCTTTTTCGCGAATGGCGAAATCTTTCGGGAACGGGTGTTGCGCGCGGTCGATGAATCGCCGGAGCCGGCACGCTGGATCGTCATCGCGGCGGAGCCCGTGACCGACATCGACCTCACGGCTGCCGATGTCCTCGAACGGCTGCATCTTGAACTTGCCGCGCGGCAGGTCAAGCTGGTCTTCGCGGAGCTGAAAGGCCCCGTCAAGGACAGCCTCAAACATTACGGCATGTACAGCATGTTCGGCGACGACAACTTCTTTCCGACGATCGGCGCAGCGGTAAGCCGTTATGTGGACATGCATCGAATCGAGTGGCACGACTGGGAAGACTCCCGGGGATCGGCGGGGAACTGATGGTCGGCAACATATCGGAGGCGGTATGGAACGAGAGCTGAAGCTGCGGGTTTCCGCAAAGAACCTCGACAAGTTGCGCCACGCGCCGTTGCTTGCGCCGTCCAACGGCGCCGGTGCGACTCAACAGCTGACGAGCACGTACTTCGACACTGCCACGCTCGCATTTCACCGGTGCGCGGCTTCCCTGCGGGTGCGTGCGGCCGGCAACCACAGAGTCCAGACGTTGAAACTGGAAGGATCGGCCCGGGCCGGCCTGTTCGAGCGGGACGAATTCGAGACGCCCGTCGACGGCGACGTCCCCGATCTGACACGGCTGCGGGACACGCTCCCCGATGACACCGAGTGTGGCCGCCTGGTTCGCGACCAGGCCACGGCACCGGATCTTCAGCCCGTGTTCGTCACGCGGATCAAGCGGCGGGTTCTACCGCTGCGCCTGCCTTCCGGCGACGAAGTCGAGGTCGCGCTCGACAAGGGGACGGTCGACGCGGATTCGAAGTCGGTCCCGATCGCCGCGATCGAACTGGAACTGAAACGCGGCCGCCCCGAAAACCTGTACGGCATCGCACTGGAATTGCTCGACATCGCGCCATTGCGCATCGATCACGAGAGCAAGGCCGATCTCGGGTACGGGCTGCTCGTCGCCGAGCACCAGCCGGCCGTCAAGGCGCGACCGGTGCAGTTGAAGAAGCGCGATTCGATCGAAGACGCGTTCTGCCGGATCGTGCGCAACTGCCTGGACCAGATCCGCGCCAACGAACGCGGTGTCGAGTCCGGCCATGATCCGTCGAGCGTGCATCAGATGCGGGTGGGGCTGCGTCGCCTGCGTTCGGCGCTCGACCTGTTCGCGAAAGTGATTCCCGCGTATCCCGGCCTTGACGACGAACTGCGCTGGATCGCCGGCGAGCTCGGCGCCGCGCGCGACTGGGAAGTACTTGCCGGAGCGACGCTCGACCATGCCGGCACGAACGGCAATCCGGACGAGATCCGTCCAGTGCGGAACGCCTGCAAGCGCATTGCCGCCCTCAATCGCCAGCGCGCGGCTTCCGCAGTCGGATCGGTTCGCTACACGCGGCTCGCGTTACAGCTCGCGTCATGGGTGAACCGAAAGGGCTGGCGGGACGGGATGCCTGACGAACGGCGCGATGCCATCATGCAGCCGGCGAGTCCGTTTGCTCACGAAGTTCTGCGTCGCCGGCACCGGAAACTGATCAAACGCGGCAAGAGGCTGGCCGATCTCGACGATCACCGGCGTCACCGTGCGCGCATCGCGGCGAAGAAAGTCCGGTACGCCACCGAATTTTTCGCGTCGCTGTGCCGCAAGCAAGCCGTCCGCTCGTACGTCGACGCGCTGTCCGAACTTCAGGATGATCTGGGCTGGCGTAACGATGCCGTGGTCGCCGAGCAGTTTCTGAAAGCGCTGCCTCGCACGTCACCCGACGCCGCGCCGGGTGCGGGCTTTGCTCGCGGCTTTCTGGCCGCGCGCGCCGCGGCCGATCATCAGACGTTGAAGCAGCTGTGGAGCCGCTTCAAACGGCTGTCGCCGCCGCACTGAAGCGGCACGCGGCCGCATCGACGTGGCGCGATGGCACTCAGGGCTTGCACGCGATCGCCTCGATCTCGATCCTGGTGCCGACCATGTTCGTCGCCTGCAACGTCGAGCGTGACGGCTTGTTCTCGGGGAAGAACTCCGCATAGACGCGATTGAATTCGGCGAAGTCGCGCGCGTCTTCGAGCCAGACGGTGGTTTTCACGACGTCGCCGAGCGTGCATCCTGCCAGCGCGAGTACGTGTGCGACGTTCTTCAACGTCTGACGTGTCTGCGCTTCGATCCCGCCGGCAACGATGCTGCCGTCTTCGTTTCTCGCCACCTGACCGGATACGAATACCAGATCGCCGGCTTTGGTCGCCAACGATCGAGGCAGGTTTCGCGTGACGGGGTTGCTTTCTGCGAAGTATTCGATTGCCATTTGAACCTCCGTTCGATCCGCCTGGCGCCTGCGCCGGCCAATGACGACGAGCGTAGCGCGGAACCCGCGCGCTGCCAATCCGGTGTTCGCGACCGAAGCGCCGCGACATGCTGCGTCGCCCCGTCGTCGCCAATCAATAGCGCTCGGACACACCGTCGATCCCGCGCTCGTGCAATTCGCGCACGAGCCTCGCACGCACCGTCGCGACATCGGAAAACGCGGGCCGTCGACGCGCGGCGATTTCGTCAGCCGTATAAGGCTTGAAATCGCGCGGCAGCGCATCGCGATTCATCGTCGTGAGCACCCAGTTCAGTACGTCGGCGAGATCCTGGTCCGACAGCGCCGAGTTCGACGCGCCGGGCACGCGCATCACATATTCGCGCCCGGCCGGCAGATGCGTGAAATAGCCGAGCGAGTTCGCGAGCGGCGGCACCTTGCCCGGAATGCCGCCGCCCGTCGCCGTGTGGCAGCCCATGCAGTTGAGGACCCAGTGCTGCCGCGCGAGCGTGGCGTCGGCCGCGCCGTCGGCATGCGCGGGAGCTGCAATCGCACATGTCGCGACAGCAATCACCAGCGCCGAAGACAGACGGCGTGTCACGAACGAGCCGATCCGCAACGCCGCCGTACGCCCGCCGCGACGCCGAATGCCGGCCGCATTCACAGCCCCAGCCCCTTCGTCACGATCGCACGCTGCGCGTGAACGGCCGTGCCGTCCATCTCCTTCGCCCGCGCCGCGCGAATGTCGGCTGCCGTGAACGGCTTCGCGTCGCCGTGCCGGTCGTTGAGATCGAACACGACGTAGTTGAGCACGTTCGCGATGTCGTCATCGCTCGCGCTCGCGAACGACGGCATCTTGAAGTTGTAACGCTTTTCGTGCACCTCGATCTCGCCGAACATCCCGTGCAACAGCGTCGCGACGAGTTGCGCGCGGCCCGCGTCGGCCGTCGCGTACTTGCCCGGATACTCGGTCAGCGGCGGCGCGAGGCCGTCCTGCCCCTTGCCGCCCGCCTGGTGGCACACCGCGCACTGCGCGTCGAACAGGCTCTTGCCCGCCGGGTAATGAACGGCCTGCTGCGCACCGGCCTCGTCCGGCAGCATCAGAAACCCGGCGGCAGCCGCCACGCACGCGGCCACGATCTTTCCAGCTTGCTTCACTTTCATTGCTTTGCCGCTCCCAGCAGGACCGAAACCGAACAGTGGTAATTCGAATTACCGTTCGCCATGCACCAGTTGATGTCGTTGTTCAGCGACAGCTTGTACAGCGGCTTCTCGCGCTCGTTGCGGTTGCAGAAGCACTTGCCGCAAGACGTCTTGCCGCAGCAGTCGTTGTACGACACGATGTAGTCCGAACCGTCGTGCGGATTGCGGCAGGTGCCGATCCACGTGATCGGCGACGGTGTGGTGCCCGGCGGGCAGCTGCTCGACGTACCACCGCAGCAGCTGCACAGCCAGCCGTCGATCGCGCAGTATTTCCAGTAGTCGCAGCTCATCGGATCGTCGCTCGCGCCCGATGCGGCGGCACCGGACGCCGCCGATGCACCCGAGGCCGCGTCGGCCGCATACGCGGTTCGATCGACGGGCAACAGCGGCAGCATCGCCGATCCCACCAGCACCTTGCCGAGCTTCGCCATCGCGCTGCGCCGCGAACTATGCTGCGCGACGCCACGCGCCGACCGTTCGAACCATGAATCAAACAGGCCCATTCCGTTGTTCTCCGTTGACGTTGAAGGAAGGTCGGCCGATCACGCGTGCTGCGCGTGCTCTTGATGGCCGTCGTGGTCGTGATCGCCGTGCACGAACTGCTGCAGCGATGCGACGCCACGCTCTTTCGCTTCGAACAGGCTCTCGAGATGCTCGCGCGTATTGACGAGCCCCTTCGCGCGCACGGTGCCGGCGTCGTCGAGCAGCACCGCGTACGGCAGCTTGCCGATCTGGTACGCAAGGCCGAGCTCCTGCGACAGCACGTACGGGAAGCGCGCGAGGTCGTGCTTCTGCGCGAAGCGCGCGTGTTCGTCGGGATCGCCGTCGCTCGCGAGCACGATGTTCACCGGCGTCGACTCGCTCGCCTGCAGCGACGGCAACAGCGGCAGCAGCTTCTTGCAGACCGGGCACGTCGGCGACAGGAAGAACAGCAGCGTCGCCTTGCCCGCTGCGTCGATGCCGCCGACCTTCACCTGCGAGCCGCGAATGTCGGTCAGCTCGAAGGCGGGCGCGATCGCGCCGACCGCCGGCCCCTTGTCGATCATCAGTGCGCCGGCCGGCATGATGCGTTCGTACAGGATGCCGATCTGGCGCACGAGCGCGAGGCAGATCGCGCCGAGCGCGAGCACGGCGACCCACAGCAAGGCGGTGGAAACGGTGAGAGCGGTTTGCATCATGAATTCCTCAGGTGGGAAAGGCGCGGTACGTTGGCGAGCAGCACGTCGACGGTGAGCAGCGCGCAGACGATCAGCAGCACGGAAGAGAACAGCGTCAGGTAGTCGAACCACACGACCGCGCGGCTGCCCGGCTCGACGAGCGCGGTTGCGGCCAGCACGACGAGCAGCAGCACGCGCGCGACATGCAGCCAGCCGATGCCGCGCGGCGCATCCGTGCGCGCGGCCGCGGCAATACCGGAACAGCCGCAGTCGATGTCGGTGTGGCCGCGCAGGATGTTGATCGTCATGCCGGCCGCGAACACGAGCAGCAATGCGATCAGGCCGAGCGCGCCGGTCATGCGTGTATCGGGAAACAGCAACGCCGAGGCGCAGACGGCTTCGGCGAGCGGAATCGCGAACGCGGCGGGCGCGGTGAGCGCATCGGGCAGCAGGCGATAGCCGGCGAGCGCCTGGCGGAACGCGGCCGGCCGGCGCATCTTCGCGAAGGCGCCGAGCAACACGACGACGGCCGCGCCGGCCTGCGCGCTGGTGGCGAGTACGGGATCGAGCGTCATCGCGACCTCACGGGTTCACGAGCAGCGTCGGCGTACTGCCGATCTGCTTCTCGACGTGCTGCAGCTTGCCGCTGTGCGCGTCCATCACGACGAGATCGGACGTGCCCGTCAGCCCGTAGAACAGCGGCTTGTCGTCCTCGCTGACCTGGATCGACACGAGCGGATCGACCTTCTGCTGCGCGAGATCCCAGCGCGCGACGCGCTGTTTCGTCTTCAGGTCGTAGATCCACACCTGCGTGCCGGGATCCTTGTGCGTGCCGTCACCACCCTTGTGCATCAGCACGTAGTAGCGGTTCTGCGTGACCTGCACGGCCGTCTGCTGCATGCCGCCCGGGCGCCAGCCTTCGGCGCGCTCGGCGTCGGTCAGCAGCGACCACGACTTGCCGAACGCGGGCCTGGCGCCGCCGAAATCGGCGCTGCGCACGTTGCCGTGATACGTCGTGAACAGGTAGCCGCCCTGGTAGCGCGACGCGTTGATGAAAGCCGGATCGTTGTCGACGTCGATGAATGCATCGGACATCGTGCGCTTCACCTCCTTGCCGTTCGCGTCGAGCGTGACCGTGAGCGCCTTGCCGCTTTCGCACAGCGCGGTGAAGCGGTCGTTCCCCGACGGATACGCAAGCACGCATGCCGCGGTGTCGATCTCGGACAGCACCTGCTTCGACACCGCGTCGATCACCGTCACCGACGCGGCCGGCGTGATGTTCGCGACGTACAGCCGCTTGCCGTCCGCGCTGAACGCGGTGTTGTACGGCGACGGCACGTGCTGCCCGTGCTTCGCCGGAATCACGATCTCTCCGGTGTGATCGAGCGTCGTGTTGTCGGTCATCTCGACGACGTCGGTGCGCGTGCCGTGCGAGCCGCGCGAGAAATAGGTCGTCGCAATGAAGCTCGTCTTGTGGTCGGGCGAAATCGCGAGGCCGGGCGCGAAGCCGCCGTCGATCTGGCCGAGCAGCTTCTTCGCGTCGGCGTCGTACACGAAGATGCGCCCGTCGGTCATCGTCGGCATCGCGATGTCCACGACGTACACCGCGTGCGGATGCCACGGCGGCATCTTCTGCACGACCAGTTCCTCGGGCTTTTCCGTCGCGTCCGCGCTGCCGGCCCACGCCGCCGCGAACGCCAGCGTCGCCGCGAAAGCCGCGGTGCGTCGCCTTGTTCTCATGTCGCCTCCAGTTGGGATTCAGGTAATGTGGGGCGACTGTAGTTCGACAATAAATCGGTTCAGCACCCGGACCGGCAACGCGTGCGTGCCGATTCGGGATATTGGAAAACCGCCTGAAAGCCACCTGCGGCGCACCCCATCCGACCCCGCCAGAACCCCTGCCGGAATAGCGCTCATCCGTATTGCACCGACCGCCCGGTCGGTTTAATCTTGCGCGGTCCGAACGACCGCCGGAGGCGCCGTGCTCGTGTTTCACCAGATGTTCGACGACGCAGACCGGCATGCCGAGGCGCTGCGCGGCTGGGATCAGCGTTACGACCAGATCGGCTGCGGCTCGTATCGCAGCACGGTCAAGCACGTGGAGCTCGACGGCGTGCAGTTGTTCCAGGAAGCGGCGAACGTGCGCGTCATCCAGCGCGGGCGCCTGCCGGCTGGCCATACGGTATTCGGAATGCCGCTCACCGGCTCGGGTACCTTCGCCTTCGGCGATGCGCGCATCGAGCGCGGCACGATCGTGATGGCGCGCGGCGGCTCGCCGTTCGAACTGCATTCACCCGACGACATGTCGCTGATCGGCGTGGTCGTCGACGCCGAGCTGATGCAGCAGATCGAGGATGCCGCCGACGTCCGGGTCGACGAGCGCGCGCTGCGGCGCGGCGTCGTCGACGTGCCGGTCGCCGCACGCGAACGCGCGAGCCTGCAGTTCGCGACACTGCTCGAACGCGTGCTGTCGGCACCCGCCACGTTCGATGCGGCGCGTGCGCAGTCCGAGTTGCGCGGCGAGGTCGCCAACGTGCTCGTCGATCTCCTGACCTACCGGATGCCCGAGCCGTCGAACCGCCTCACGCATGCGTGCCACGCCGACATCGTGCGGCGCGTGCACGACTACGTGATCGGGCACCCGGAAGCGCCCGTCGACATCCTGAGCCTGTGCACGCAGCTGCGCGTGAGCCGGCGCACGATGCAGAACAGCTTCCAGTCGGTCGTGCAGACCGGTCCGCTGAACTACACGCGCTCGCTGCGCCTCGCGCAGGTGCGACGCCTGCTGCTCGACACGCGGCAGTCGGACCTGCCGATCAGCGAAGCGGCCGCGCGCTGGGGCTTCATCCACCTCGGGCATTTCGCGAACGCGTACAGGGCCCAGTTCGGCGAACTGCCTTCGACGACGGCGCGCCGGACGGTGCGCGGCGCAAAAACGCGCTGAGCGCCGGCAAAAACCGCGATAATCGTGCGTTGAACGTCCGGCTTCCGCGGGCCGGGCGCGGCGTGCGCGGGCCTGCCCGCTCGCCGTGCCGCGCCCACGCAGTACGTGACGACCACCCGCTTCCACCCCACGCCCCGATGCCAGAGGATTTCCACTTCCTGTTGCTGCCCGGCTTCTCCGCGCTCGGCTTCATGTCGGCGGTCGAACCGCTGCGCGTCGCGAACCGCTTTCGCACCGAGCTGTACCGCTGGCACGTGATCAGCGCGGACGGCACGCCCGTCGCCGCGAGCAACGGCATTCCTGTCGCGGCCGAAGCCGCGTACGCGGACGTCGCGCAGGTCGAGACGGTGTTCGTCGTCGCCGGCTTCGATCCGCTCGTATGCTACGACCGCGCGCTCGCGGACTGGCTGCGCCGCCAGAACCGGCACGGCGCGACGCTCGGCGGCATCGACACCGGCAGCTTCGTGCTCGCGGAAGCCGGGCTGTTCGACGCATCGCAAACGCTGACGCTGCACTGGGAAGCGCTCGCCGCGTTCCGCGAGCGCTACCCGGGCCTGAACGCGACGCAGGAACTGTTCGAGATCGACGACCGGCGCATCACCTGCGCGGGCGGCACCGCGTCGATCGACATGATGCTCGACCTGATCGGCCGGCGGCATGGCGCCGATCTCGCGGCGGCCATCTCCGAACAGTTCGTCGTGAGCCGCATCCGGCAGCGCTCGGACAGCCAGCGGCTCGAGATCGCCGCGCGCTATGGCGTGCACAACCGCAAGCTGATCCAGGTGATCGACACGATGCAGCGGCACATGGAAACTCCGCTCGGCTCCGATGCGCTCGCGCAGGACGTGGCGATCACGCGGCGCCAGCTCGAACGGCTGTTCAGCGCGACGCTGAACGACACGCCGACGCGCTTCTACCTGAACCTGCGCCTCGATCGCGCACGCGAGCTGCTGCAGCAGACCGACATGAGCATTACGTCGGTGTGCGTTGCGTGCGGCTTCGAATCGCCGTCTCATTTCTCGCGCACGTATCGCTCGCGTTTCGGCGTGAGCCCGCGCAGCGACCGCCGCGCGACGCGCTGAACGGCGCCGCTTTTGCGTACAATCCGGCGCGCCATTGCACGCGCCGGCAGCGTTTCCCGCCATTCGCTCAACAATGCCGCCGATTGATCGACGGACCGAAGCGGCCTTCGAAAATAAATTGCAAAGTTGCCGAAAATATTCTGTAACATACCTCGCAATTAGATAGGCAGCCCTAAGGAGATGAGAGCCCGGGCCCGACGCATGTCGCGCCACGCAGGCTGCCAAACCGATATCAATTCCGAGGGGTATGACATGACGATGCTCGCCTCACCGTCGCCGCACCTGCCTGCCGTTCGCTTCCCCGCCGCCATTCCGTTCCGATGCGTTTCGACCTGACGCTTAGTTATCCTCAGTCAGTCGAATCTCCCAGCACCGCTTCGCCGCACCGGTTCCATCGAGCCGGCGCGCGAGCCGTGTCGTGCCTGCTCGCCACGAGCGCGCGGGCGTGTCCAACCGTTGAGATGAGGATCACCCATGCAGACATCACGCAAAGCATTGCCGCTCGCCCTGGGTCTCGCGCTCGGTTTCGGCATCGTCGGCGGCAGCGCGGCCGATACCAAGGTCGCGAACCCGCAGGCGTCGAGCCTGCGCGAAAGCCTGACGCGCGGCGTGGCACCGGCCGCGGCCAAGGCCGATACCGCCGCGGGGCAATTCCGCGCAGACGGCGTCGCCGTCACGCTGTACAACCCCGCCTATCGCGCGAACAAGGCGGCCGCCACGCCCGCGGCCGCCGCGCGCGATTTCGTCGCGTCGCAGGCGACGCAGCTCGGGCTCGACCCGGCCGCGCTCGCGAGCCTCGCGGTGACGTCGGAGCGCAGCGATGTCGACTTCACCGTCGTGCACTTCCAGCAGCAGGCGGCCGGACTGCCCGTGTACGGCAGCGACATCGCGGTGACGGTCGCGAAGGACGGCCGCATCCTGTACGTCGCGAGCAACACGATCAACGGCGTGGCCGTCACCGCGCGCAAGACACAGGCGGTCGACCAGCAGCAGGCGCTCGACCGCGCCCGCGCGTATCTCGGCGTCAGCGGCTTCACGAACCTCGACGCACAGCGCGTCGCGTTCGTCGACAAGGCCGGCACGCATACCGCATGGAAGGTACGCGGCCGCCCGCAGGACGGCCCGAAGGGCGACTGGGAACTGTTGATCGACGCGGACAGCGGCGAAGTGCTGCGCGCCGAGGACAAGGCGTTCTATGCGACCGACGGCACCGGCTTCGTATTCCGGCCCGATCCGCTTTCGTCGACGAAGAGCAGCTACGGCAGCACGGGCTACAAGGACGGCAACGACGCCGATTCCACCCAGCTCACGGCGGCGCGCGTGCGCGTGACGCTGAAGGATCTCGCGCAGTCGAACTCGCGCTACGTGCTGTCGGGCCCGTATGCGTCGTGCGTCGACTTCGATGCGCCGCGCGACAACGCGTGTCCGGCGCAGGCGACGCCGACGTTCGAGTTCACGCGCGGCAACCTGTATTTCGAGGCGGTGAACACGTACTACCACATCGACACGTTCCTCCGTTACGTGAACCAGACGCTCGGCATCAAGGCGCTGCCTTACCAGTACACGGGCGGCGTGCAGTACGACCCGCACGGCGAATCGGGCGACGACAACTCGTCGTACTCGTCGAGCAGCGGCCGGCTGACCTTCGGCCAGGGCGGTGTCGACGACGCGGAAGATGCGGACGTCGTGATCCACGAGCTCGGCCACGGCATCCACGACTGGGTGACCAACGGCGGCCTGTCGCAGCAGGAAGGCCTGTCGGAAGGCACGGGCGACTATCTCGCCGCCGCGTACAGCCGCGACTTCAATCAATGGAGCCCGTCCGACGCGCAGTATCACTGGGTCTACAACTGGGACGGCCACAACGAATACTGGGGCGGCCGCGTGACGAACTGGAACGTCGGACGCACCTACGCGCAGGCACGCGGCGCCGAGATCCACACGGCCGGCCAGTACTGGGCGTCGTGCAACCTCGTCGCGCGCGACGCGATCGGCGCGCAGGCGATGGACAAGGCCTTCCTGAAAGGGCTGTCGATGACCAACAGCTCGACGAACCAGAAGGCCGCCGCCCAGGCGGTGCTGACGGCCGCCGCCGCGCTCGGCTACAGCAGCGCGCAACTCACGGCGATCGGCAATGCATACAACAAGAGCTGCACGTACGGCGTGACCGTGCCGCAGAAGTCGTAATTCCGCAGCAGGCGGGGGCGTCGCATGACCTGCGACGCCCCTCTTCCTCGACATCGCCATCCTCACGAGATCGAACATGCCTACTCTGACATTGACCCGCCTGAGCGCCGCGCTTGGCGTCATGCTGCTGACCGCCGCCGCGCACGCGACGCCGGTGTGGATCACGCTCGGCGACACCGCGTTCCGCCAGCTTCAACGCATCGATGCGAGCGCAACCGCGCAGTACAGCACGGTGGTCGACGCCGGCAAGACGGCCGACGGCGCCGTGCGCCGCGAAACCGTGCATATCGTCGAGATCGACGATTCACGACTCGGCGAACTCGCCCATGCTGTCCACCATGCGCGCGGCCACGGGCCCGGCTACATCGTGCACGACTCGTTCGACGACGCACGGCAGGCTTTGCAGCCGGTACCCGCAGCACTCGCGAAACAGGCGGCCGTGCCCGCCTACCAGCTATCGAACGCGCCGCAGATCAAGGCCTGGATCCAGCAGCTGCAGGCCAGCAACATCGTCGGCACGATCACGTCGCCGTCCGGCTTCACGAACCGCTACTACACGACGTCGCACGGCGTCGCCGCGTCGGACTGGCTCGCGCTGCAGTGGCGGCAACTGGCCGGTTCGCGCACCGACATCGCCGTCGAGCAGTTCACGCATGCGGGCTTTCCGCAAAAATCCGTGATCCTGACGATCCGCGGCAGCAATCCGGCCTCGGGCACGATCGTGCTGGGCGGCCACCTCGATTCGACGGTCGGCCGCACGACGGAAAACACGCGCTCGCCCGGCGCCGACGACGATGCGTCCGGCATCGCCAGCCTGACCGAAGCGCTGCGCGTGCTGCTCGCGAACGGCTACCGGCCGAAACGGACGATCAAGTTCGTCGGCTACGCGGCCGAGGAAGCCGGCCTGCTCGGGTCGAAGGCGATCGCGAAGCAGTTCCGCACGCAGAACGCGAACGTGGTCGGCGTGCTGCAGCTCGACATGACGAACTACCAGGGCGATCCGAAAGACATCTACCTGATCACCGACTACACGAACGCCGCGCAGAACACCTACCTGACGAACCTCGCGAAGACCTACCTGCCCGAGCTCGCGATCGGCACGTCGCAATGCGGCTATGCGTGCTCGGATCACGCGTCGTGGCATGCGCAAGGCTATCCGGCGTCGTTCCCGTTCGAGGCCGACCAGAACGACAGTCCCTATATCCATACCGTGAACGACACGCTGGAGAATTCGGACCGGCAGGCGAACCACGCGCTGAAGTTCGGCAAGCTGGCGCTTGCGTATGCGGTCGATCTCGGCGGCGACGGCAGTACGACCGTCAAGCGCTGACCGGCCTCGGCCGGCGCGAGTCGCACCGGGCGCGCATGCGTCATGCGCGCCCGGTCGAGCACGTTTCCCGTTCCGGATAGAATCGTCGTTCGACCACTTCCGCACCACGGTGCTCCGCCATGACCGATTTCTCCCGCTCCGTCGACGCCCTCTCGCCCGAGCACGTCACGAGCGCATTCGATTTGCCCGGCCACACGATCGTCCGCTCGCTCGGCGTCGCACAGGGCATCATCGTGCGTTCGCGCTCGATCGTCGGCTCGTTCGGCGCGGCGCTGCAAACCATCTTCGGCGGCAACATCACGCTCTATACGTCGCTGTGCGAGAAGGCGCGCCAGCAGGCGTTCGACAAGATGCTCGCCGACGCGCGCAAGCTCGGCGCGAACGCGATCGTCGCGATGCGCTACGACTCGACCGAGATCGGGTCCGGCGTCACGGAAGTCATCTGCTACGGCACGGCCGTACAGGTCGCGCGCGACGCCGGCGTCTGACCGTCAGCCGTTATGCGCTTATGCGCCGGCCGCACACACGATCGCGACGATCGAGCCGATCACGAGCACCACGCCGATCGTCTTGCGCTTGTTCAGCTCCGTCCACAACAGCACGCCGGTGAGCGACAGCAGGACCAGCGCGCCCGCGAGCGTATCGACGAGCAGCACCCAGCCGATGCTCGTCCCGACGCCCTTGTGCAGGTTCGTCAGCCACGCGAGCGTGCCGTTACCGATACGCTTGAGCGTCATCGTGTCGCTGCCGACCCAGTAGTCGACCGCGACGTTTTCATGCGGCGACGCGAACACGAGTTGCCAGTGCTCGGGCTGCACGGTTTCGCGGTCGCCCCATGCGACCGGATGCGCGGGCTCCTTCTGCACGCGGCCCATGCGTTCGGGCAGATGCAGATCCGGTTGCGCACGCAGCCATTGCTCGAGCTCGCGCGGTGACGCGGGCCGCGGATCGGGCACGCCGAGCCGCAACGTCTCGACGCGCGGCGCGCCGGTCTGGATGCGCAGCGGCGGCGCACGATGATTCAGCAGGAAGCCCGTCGTGCCGAACAGCAGGCCGAGCGCCGCGCCCCACAGGCCGATCCAGCCGTGCACCTTGCGCAGCCATTTGATGAAGGTGCCGCGGCGCGAACGCGCGCCGCCGGAGCCGGCCGGGCGCATGCCCGGCGCGATGCGGGACGCGGATGCCGCGTCGATGTCGATGGGATCGGCAACGCTCACGTCTCGCTCCAGATTCTCAGAAGATTGTGGTAGCAGCCGACCAGGCTGCGGCAAGCCTGCGTATCGGCGCCGCCGGCGTTGAGCCGCTGGATCGCCGTGTCCATGTCGAACAGCAGCGCCCGCTGTGCATCGCTGCGCACGAGGCTCTGCACCCAGAAGAAACTCGCGACGCGCACGCCGCGCGTGACCGGCGTGACCTGGTGCAGGCTCGTCGCCGGATAGACGATCATGTCGCCCGCGGGCAGCTTGACCTGCTGCACGCCATACGCGTCCTCGATCACGAGTTCGCCGCCGTCGTATTCGTCCGGCGCGGACAGGAACAGCGTGACCGACACGTCGGTGCGCAGCTTCACGCCGTTCGGCAGCACGCGCACCGCGCCGTCCACGTGACTGCCGAACGTCATCCCGCCTTCGTAGCGGTTGAAGAGCGGCGGATAGACCTGGTTCGGCAGCGCCGCGCTGATGAACAGCGGATTGCGCTCGACCGCGGCGAGGATCGCGTCGCCCAGTTCGCGCGCAATCGGCGCATGCTCGGCGATCTGCTGGTTGCGCTTGACCGGCACGCCCGTGTAGCCGGCCGTCGCGCGGCCGTCGACCCACGCGTCGCCCGCCTGGTCGAGCCGGTCACGCACCGTGCGCACCTGCTCGGGTGTCAGCACGTTCGGGATGTGTACAAGCATCGTTCCACCTTTTTCATCGAATGACGCGGCGATCGCACGCGTGCGGTCAGAACCGGTAGTCGAGCGTCGCGAGGAACGTGCGTCCGACGCCCGGCACCGCGCGGCCGCCGTCCGACTGGATCAGCGCATCGTAATAGAACTTGTTGGTCAGGTTCAGCAGGTTCAGGCGCAGGTCCCACTGCTTCGCGTGATACGCGGCCGTTGCATCCCAGCGCGTATAGCCGCCCACCTGCACGTAGTTCGTGTTCGCCGCGTAGCGACCCGACATGTAGGTCGGACCGCCGCCGATTTCCCAGTGCGGCGTGAACGCATACGTGGTCCACAGCGTGAACGTGTTGCGTGGCGTGTTCGCCAGCGTCTTGCCCTGGGTGCCGTCGAGCGCGCTCAGGATCACGCCGTTCATGTACGTATAGCTGCCGAACACCTGCCACTTCGGCGTGATGTGGCCCGTCACGCTCGCCTGGAAGCCACGCACGCGAATGTCGCCCTCGAGCAGGTATTCGCCCGTCGACGTCAGCGTGCGCGCGTTGCTCTTCTCCTGCTGGAACAGCGCCGACGTGACCGACAGGTTGTCGTTCAGCAGATCCCACTTGGCGCCGACCTCGTACGACTTCGTGTGTTCCGGCGACAGGTTCTGCGTGTTGTTCGTGACCGTCAGCGTCTCGAGCGACGGGTTGAACGACGTGCCGTACGAGAAGTAGTACGACTGCGATTCGGTCGGCTGGTAGATCACGCCGGCCCGCACGCTCGTGAAGTAGTTGGTCTGCGACGCGTAGCGCGGCGCGCTCACCGTGTTCGCGAGATGCGCCTGGAAGCGATCCCAGCGCAGCCCGCCGACGAACTTCCAGTCGCGGCCGATCGATACCGTGTCGTTCATGTACGCGGCGAGCGTCGTCGCGCCCGATTCAGCGTGATTGGCCGGCGTCTGCGTCGCGTTGGACGCGCTCGACGACAGATAGGCCGGATCGATCAGCGACAGGATCGGCAGGCCGCTGCGCGTGTACGCCTGGTTCGTGTAGCTGTCGTGCCCGACCTCGACGCCCGCGATCAGGTCGTGCTTCACGAAGCCCGTGTCGAACTTGAAATGCGCCATCGTGTCGTTGTCGACCGAATGGTTTTCGATCACGCGATCGTGACTCGCGAGCTTCACGTACAGCGCGGACATCGGCAACGACGTGTAGTTGCCGTTCGCGAGCGCGGTGCTCGACGCGAGCGGCCCGGTCAGCACCGCGTTCGCGGCCGTCTCGCGCGCATCGGTCATCGAGTGCGAGAACGACGTGCGGTTGCTGATCGTCAGCGCGTCGTTGACTCGATGATCGATGCGCGCGGACACCGTCTGCACGTCCTCGATCGTGCGGTCGTCGGTGAGACCGTAGAACGTGTGCTTCGATACCGGCGCCGGATGGCCGTTGAGCGCGAGCACGCCGTAGTCCGGCATGTCGTAGTTGTGCTGGACCAGCGCGGACAGCGTGATCTCCGTCGGCGTGCCGATGCCGAAGCGCAGCTCCGGCGCGATTCCGTAGTCCTTGTTCTTCATCACGTCGCGCGTCGAGCCGAGCGACTGGCCGAACGCGTTGATGCGGAACGCGGAGGTCGCGCCGAGCGGCCGGTTCAGGTCGACGCTCGCGCGGTAGTGGTCGTCGGTGCCGATCGTCGTCGACACTTCGGCGGACGGCTTCAGGTTCGCCTTCTTCGACACCTGGTTGATCACGCCGCCCGTCGAGCCGCGCCCGAACAGCATCGACGACGGGCCGTACAGCACCTCGACCGAATCGAGATCGAACGTGTCGCGGTAGTACTGGTTACGGTCGCGGAAGCCGTCGAGATAGATGTCGTTCTGCGCGGTGAAGCCGCGCAGGTTGATGTTGTTGCCGATCTGCCCGCCTTCCGCGCCGCCGATCGTGATGCCCGGCGCATTGCGCAGCGCGTCCTGGAACGACGTGAGCCCCTGCGATTCCAGCAGCGCCTTGTTGATCACCGTGACCGACTGCGGAATGTCGCGCAGCGCGGTGGGGGTTTTCGCGCCGACGCTCGAACGCTCGGCCTGGAAATCCTGATGCACGGCCTGCCCCGACACGTTGACCGTCGGCAGCGTGTCGCTCGCGGCCGGCGTCGCACTGCCCGGTTTCGCGGTGACGGCCGGCGCCGATTCGGCGCTCGTGCCCTGCGCGAATGCAGGCGAAGCGATAGGCAAAGCAAAGGCCAGCGCGAGCGCACTCGCGAACGGGGTCTTGTTCGGCATGAAAATCCAGTCGGAATTTGAAACCGCCCCGCGTGGACGCGCGGCGACGCGCGCACGAGGCACGGATATACGCTGGCTCGCTGGCCGCCGACGATCAGACCGACGGCGACACTAGCTGGCTACGGTTGACGAGTGACCGGCAGCGCAGTCGTGGCCGCGGTCATGAAAATGAGAATCGGTATCATTCCAGATATTTCTTTTCGTTTCAATCGATACCCGCTTCGTCATACGAAAGCACGATGTTTCGAAAAATTACTGAAATTTTTATGTAATTATATGAATGGCTTTTGTAATTGATCGGGATATTCAGTCTGACAAATTCAGGGCTGGGAGCCTTGTGCAGCAAGGCACTGAAGTATCAGCCTCTTTTCGGATTCCCACCGCGGTGGGCTCGATTATGCCAGCACCGCTTTCAGCTCCGGTACCCCGCATCGCGAGAAACGACAGCACCGGATTGATTGTTCAGACGATTATCCGACCCGAATGCCGTTTGGAATTCGATTGAAACAAGAAAGCAATTTGAAATGAGTTACGGCGAATGAGGCCGGTTTCCCGTGAACGGCAAACGCATCGCCCCGCTGACGTCGATTCAATGATCGCGCTCCAGCGACGTCATGTTCCGCAAGGTCGGGAACAACCGCATCCATGTCAGCGCGACGGCGATCGTCGCCGCGCCGCCGACGACGATCGCCACCGGCGCACCCCACCACGCAGCCGTCACGCCGGATTCGAATTCGCCGAGCTGGTTCGACGTACCGATGAACAGCGAGTTGACCGCGCTCACGCGGCCGAGCATGTCGTCGGGCGTGCGCAGCTGCACGAGCGACAGGCGCACGACGACGCTCACCACGTCCGATGCGCCGAGCGCCGCCAGCGCGACGAGCGACACCACGAAATTGCGTGACAGCCCGAACACGATCGTCGCGATGCCGAACGCGATCACGCCGCCGAACATCGCGCGGCCCGGCCGCCCTTTCAGCGGAAAGCGCGTGAGCCACAGCGTGCCCGCGAGCGCGCCGACCGCCGGCGCCGCGCGCAACGCGCCGAGCCCCCACGGGCCGACCTGCAGGATGTCGCGCGCGTAGATCGGCAGCAGCGCGGTCGCGCCGCCGAACAGCACCGCGAACAGGTCGAGCGACAGCGCGCCGAGGATCGCCGGTTCGCGCCGGATGAACGCGATGCCGGAAAACACCGACCGCAGCGTGACCGGTTCGCGCGCCGGCGGCGCACTGCGCAGCGGAATCGTGCCGCTCAGGATGGCCGCGATCGCGAACGCCACGACGCTCGTGCCGAACGCCGCGGGCGCGCCGACGCCATACAGCACCCCGCCGAACGCGGGCCCGAGAATCTGCGCGGCCTGGTTCGCGGACGTCGACAGCGCGGTCGCGCGCGGCAGGTCGCCGCGCGGCACGACGGCCGGCAGCAGCGACGACACCGACGGCGATTCGAACGCACGCGCGGTGCCGACGATCGCGGCCAGCGCATACACGCCCGGGGCGGTGAGCCCGCCTTGCGCCGCGCCGAACAGGAATACGCCGGCGGCCAGCGCCTCGACGCCCTGGCAGATCGTCGCGATGCGCCGGCGGTCGTAGCGGTCGGCCACCTGCCCGACGACGAGCGTCAGCGCGAACATCGGCACGAACTGCGCAAGCCCGACGAGCCCGAGCGCGAATGCGCTGTGCGTGAGCGCATAGACGTACCAGCCGATCGCGACCGACAGGATCTGGAAAGCGAGCGACGACATCACGCGCGTGCCCCAGAAGCGCTGGAACGGTGTGTGGCGGAACAGGTTGGCGGGTAACGGCGACGGCGAAGTGGATTCGGGTAACGGGGTGGTCATCGGCGAGACGTCATCGGAGGGAAGGCCGGCGATCGCCGATACGCGATGCGGCCAAAGCGCGATGATAGCTTCAACCAACGAAACCTTGCCGGATGCCCGCCGGCCGCGGGCAAGGACGGCGCACACCGCACGACGTTGCATCGCGCCGCAAAAAAAAAGCGCGAACCGCGGTTCGCGCCAAAGAGAGACCTCGCTGAAGACGTCGAAACAACTACCTCACCCCGCTCAGAACGAATGCCGCATCCCGATCCGCACGTCGGCCTGCGTCTGCGTCGTCGACGGCGTGAAGCTGTAGCCGACCACCGCATCGACGCCCTGCGACGCGCGCAGGTAATCGCCGGAGATGTACACATCGGTGCGCTTGGACAGCAGGTAGTGCAGGCCGGCCGTGCCCTGGTTCCAGTGGTGGCCTTCGAAGCGCGTGTGCTGGTAGCCCGCGATGAAGCTCAGCGCCGGCGTGAACTGGTACAAGCCGCCGCCTTCATACACCTGCATGTGCGACGACTGGCCGAAACCCTTGATCGTCGTGTACGAGAAGTTCGCGTCGAGCGTCAGCTTGCCGATCGTGTAGCTGGTGCCGACGCCGAACGTGCCCTGGCTGTCGACGTCCATCGCGGTGTTCGCGAACAGGTCGGTGCGCGCGCCGGTCGCCGGATCGACGGTCACGGTCTGCTGGCCGAGGAACGTATGCGTGCCGATCATCGCGTACGGGTCGAACGCGTAGATGCCGTTCGGGTTGTTCAGGCGCGTGTACGCGGCGCCGATCGAGAAGTCGCCCTTCGTGTAGCTCGCGCCCGCGCTCCATGCGCTGTTGCGGTGGAAGTTGCCGGCGACGTTGCCGAACGAATACATCGCGCCGAACTTGACGCCGTTCAGGTCGTTCGACAGGAACTTGACCGAGTTCGGCAGGCGGTCGCCGTTGAAGCGGTCGAAGTCGCCCTGGTGGATCGCGTAGCCGCTGCCCCATGCCGAGATGTTGTAGATCGACACGAGCTCGTTGGTGATGTCGAGCTGGTTGCCGAACGACAGCGTGCCCCAATCGTTCTGGAGACCGACATAAGCCTGCCGCCCGAACTCCGCCCCGCCGAAGCCGAGCTGGCCGTTGCCGAGGTGGAAACCGCTCTCGAGCGCAAACACGGCCTTCAGGCCGCCGCCGAGATCTTCCGTGCCTTTCAGGCCGAAGCGGTTCCCGTACGAGACGCCGTCATCGAACTTGACCACGTGCGAACCGCCCGTGTTGTTCACGTATGTGATGCCCGCGTCGAGAATCCCGTACAGCGTCACGCTGCTCTGCGCGTGGCCGATGGCGGGAATACAGGCCGCGCATGCCAGCGCGGCGGCTACGGCAACTTTCTTTTGCTTCATTGTCGACCACCCTCCCTGAACCCTTCGATGGAAAGAACCGTGGCCTGGCGCGCACAGCAATACGCCGGCTGATTCGAATTCGGTACGTCCGCTGGCTTCGGCATTTCGTTTTCCGCAATAACGCAGCCATTGGCGAAAAATACAAACCCATATTTCAGGTCACCCGTCTGAAGGCGACACCAAATGGTCTCGATGCGACCGTTCGGGAAAACACGGAGGCGGGCGGCGCGGCGAGAAACCGGCCGCGCGGAGGCTGTCAGCGGGCGTCGAGGGCCGCGCGCACGGCCGGCAACGCGGGGGCGCCGGCCGCCGTGGTAACGCCGTCGAGCCACGCTTCGACGAGCGCTGGATCGGCCTTCAGCGCATGCTGCGCGGCGAGCGCGGGCGACGTCTTGTGGTCGAGCATGTCGGCGATCATCCGGTTCTCGACGTCGACGGAGAACGTCATCTGCCTGAACAGCCGCGCGAGGTTCGCGCACTGGCCGGCAAAGCCCGCGCGCGTGACCGTGTTGACCGTCGCGCCGCCGTAGTTCGGACCGAAATACGCGTCGCCGCCCGACAGGTAGGTCAGTTTGAACTTCGTGTTCATCAGGTGCGGCTCCCACGCGAGAAAGACGATCCAGCGCTTGTCGCGCACCGCGCGCTCGACCTGCGTGAGCATCCCCGTCTCGCTCGATTCGACGAGCGACCAGTTCGCCGCGCCGAGCGCATGGTCGGACAGCATCCGCTTGATGTTCTGGTTCGCGGGCGCGCCGGGCTCGATCCCGTAGATCTTGTCGCCGAAGCGGTCCGCGTAGCGCGCGAGATCGGCGAACGTGTGCACGCCGGCCGCCGCGACGTAGTCGGGCACCGCCAGCGTGAACTTCGCGCCGTTCAGGTTCGCGTGCAGCACGTCGATCGACTTCTCGTCGACGAACGGCTTCACGAGCGGCGCCTGCGCGGGCATCCAGTTGCCGAGGAACACGTCGACCTGCCCTTTCTTCAAGCCCTGGTACGTGATCGGCACCGACAGGTTCGCGACGTCCTGTCGATAGCCGAGCGCCTTCAGCACGACACCGGCCATCGCGTTCGTCGCGTCGATGTCGGTCCAGCCGGGCGCCGCCATCTTCACGTCGCGGCACGTCTGCGGGTCGGCGGCGCGCGCGGGCTGCTGCATCGCCACCACGCACGCAGCCGCGGCGAGCGCGGTGCCCATACTCCGGATTGCTGCATTGCATTGCCGTTTCATGATTCGCTTCCTCCGTCGTTCGTCAATGTCCGCTGCGGCCCGTTCAGCGCCCGACGCGCGGAAAGCGCGCCATCGCTTCGAGCGTGTCGAGTTCGATGTGATTGCGCATGTAGCGCTGGCTCGCGTCGGTGAACGGCTGCCAGTCCCACGCCTGGATGCGGCCCTGCGTCGTCGCCGCGTAATGGAAGCGGCGCCGCCGCTGGCTCGCGCGCACCTGCGCGTCGAGTTCCGGCAGGTTCCAGCGGCGCGCGGCCTCCTCGCGGAATGCGGCGAGCACGCCGGCGGCTTCCGGCAGGCCGGCCAGGTTCGTGCGCTCGCGCGGATCGTCGGCGAGGTTGTAGAGCTGGTCGGGATCGGCCGGGCAATGTACGTATTTCCAGTCGCCGCGGCGGATCATCACGACCGGCGCAACCGCCCCTTCCGCAAGGTATTCGCCCAGCGCGACGTCGTGCGCGGGCGCGCCTTGCAGATGCGGCACGAGGCTCGCGCCGTCGACCGGGTCCGGCCAGCCGCCGGCCGGCGCCGCGCCGGCGAGGTCGACGAGCGTCGGCAGCAAATCGACGTGCGACACCGGCCCGCGCACGCGGGCGGCACCGAAGCGGCCCGGCGCGTGGACGATCAGCGGCACGCGGCAGCCGCCTTCGAAGAACGTCATCTTGTACCAGAGTCCGCGCTCGCCGAGCATGTCGCCATGGTCGGACGTGACGATCACGATCGTGTCGTCGGCGAAGCCGCATTGCTCGAGCGCGGCCAGCACGCTGCCGAACTGCGCGTCGACATAGGACGTCGCGCCGTAGTACGCGCGGCGCGCGGCGCGGATCTGCGCGTCGGTCGGCGGCGTGCGGTCGTTTTCGCAGACGAAGCGCAGCCGCTGCGAATGCGGATCGCTCTGCTGCGCATCGAGCCGCACGGCCGGCATGTCGATCTCGTCGTCGCGGTACAGATCCCAGTATTCGCGCGTGATCGCGTACGGATCGTGCGGATGCGTGAGCGACACGACCATGCAGAACGGCCGCGCGTCATGACCGGCCGCGCGCTCGCGCGCGACGTCGTACAGCTTCTGCTTCGCCGCGAACGTGACTTCGTCGTCGAAATCGAGCTGGTTCGTGCGCACGCACGGGCCGGCCTCGAGCACCGAACTCATGTTGTGATACCAGCTCGGCCGCTCGGTCGGGCGGTCCCAGTCTGGCACCCAGCCGAAGTCGGCCGGATAGATGTCGGTCGTGAGCCGTTCCTCGAAGCCGTGCAGCTGGTCGGGTCCGCAGAAATGCATCTTGCCGGACAGCATCGTCCGGTAGCCGCCCGCGCGCAGGTAGTGCGCGAAAGTCAGCGTTTGCGCCGGCAATTCGGCGGCGTTATCGTAGGCGCCGATACCCGACGGCAGCTTGCCGGTCAGCAGCGAGAAGCGCGACGGCGCGCACAGCGGGCTCGCGCAATACGCGGCGTCGAACACCACGCCTTGCGCCGCGAGCCGGTCGAGCGTCGGCGTGCGCGCGACGCGGTTGCCGTAGGCCGGCAACGCGAACGGCGTCAGCTGGTCGGCCATCAGGATCAGGATGTTGGGAGTCGGGTTCGTCATCGGCGGTCTTGGGGAAATCGGTGTTCGAATGGAGCGGCGCGACGCTCGGGCGGCGACACGGCCGGCATGACGGACGCAGCCTGAAGAAAGTGCCGCGCGCACCGGCCGCGACTGGCTAGAATCGCGGAAGGCCTGGCGCGGCGCCGTGCCGTCCGAAGCACTATCCCCCGCCCGAATTCGCGCGGGAAGGCGTCCGGCCCTTATGAGGCCATTAGAGAGACTTATGTCGAAATCCGAACCGTTACCGTCGATGCAGGCGCTGCGCGCGTTCGAATCGGCCGCCCGTCTCCAGAGCTTCACGGCCGCCGCGCGCGAGCTCGGCTCGACGCAACCGGCCGTGAGCCAGCAGGTGTTCCAGCTCGAAGCGGAACTCGGCGTGCCGCTGTTCGAGCGCAGCCCGCGCGGCGTCACGCTGACGAGCGACGGCCAGTGCCTGTACGAAGCCGTGCGGCTGAGCCTCGACACGCTGCGCGGCGCCACCGCGACGCTGCGCGCGCGCCGCGAGCACGGCGCGCTCACGATCGTCACGGATTTCGGTTTCGCGACCTACTGGCTGATGCCGCGCCTCTCCGGCCTGAAGCGCGTGATGCCGGACGTCGACGTGCGGGTCGTCACCTCGCAGGATTACGACGCGCAGCGCGACCACGCCGACATCGCGGTTCTGTTCGGCGACGGCCACTGGCCGTCGTGCACGGCCGCGCGGCTCTTTCCCGAATCGGTCACGCCCGTCTGCTCGCCGGCGTTCCGCGCCGCGCACGCGCACGTCGCGCGGCCCGAGCACCTGCAGGCGCTGCCGCTGCTGCACGTGCAGGCGACGCGCCCCGAACGCTGGCTGTCGTGGGCCGGCTGGTTCGACGCGCACGGCCTCGAGGCGCCGGCCGCCGCGCGCGGCGTGACCTTCAACAGCTATGCGCTGGTGATCCACGCGGCGCTGCTCGGCGACGGCGTCGCGCTCGGCTGGTCGCCGCTCGTCGACGAGCTCGTCGCGACCGGGCAGCTCGTGAAGCTCGTCGACGCGCCCGTCGTCACGTCGCGCGGCTACTTCCTCGTGCGGCCGCCGCAGCGGCCCGAGCCGGACGCGACACATGTGTTCCGGCGCTGGCTGCTGGACGCGTGCGCGCCGGCTTGAGCGGGCGGCTGGCCGGCGGAGCGCTGCCTGACGCTTGCTGGAGCGGCTGCGGCTGTCCCATCCGACGCGCGCTGGACTGGCTGCGCCTGCCCCACCTGACGTCCGATGGAGCGGCTGTGCCTGCACCGCCTGACGCCCGCTGGAGCCGGTACGACTGCGCCGCCCGACGCTCGCCGGACCGGCTGCGGCTGCACCGCCTGACGCTCGCTGGACCGGCTACGGCTGCACCGCCTGACGCTCGCTGGACCAGCCGCGCCCGCCCCGCCCAGCGTCCCCAAAACCCCCGCCTCAAGCCTCGCCACCGCCCCGCGGCGCTGGCGCGCCGATACCAGCCACACGGCGGGTTGGTTCTATCCGCGCCCGAATCGTCCTGATTTACTTGAGCCTCCCGCTACCCGCGTAGCGTGGCGCCCCGTCGCGCCGCCGCGCGCGTTGCGTTCCCTGACATCCGAGGAATCTCATGACCGCCGACTCACGCCCCGATCAATTCGTCCTGACGCTGTCGTGCCCGAGCGCGGCCGGCCAGGTCGCCGCCGTCGTCGGCTTTCTCGAGCGCCATCGCTGCTACGTCGATGCGCTGAACGTGTTCGACGACGATCTCAGCAACCACTTCTTCGTGCGCTGCGTGTTTCATCCGACGGATGAAACGCTGCAGATCGACGCGCTGCGCCAGGAGTTCGGTCCGATCGCGACCGCGCTCGGCGGCGGCGGTGACGGCGACACGCAATGGGCGATCCACGACGTGAACGCGCGCCCGAAGGTGCTGATCATGGTGTCGAAACTCGAGCACTGCCTCGCGGACCTGTTGTTCCGCTGGCGGATGGGCGAACTGAAGATGGACATCGTCGGCATCGTGTCGAACCATCCGGACTTCGAACCGCTCGCCACGCAGCACGGGCTGCCGTTCCGCCACTTCCCGATCACGGCCGACACCAAGGCGCAGCAGGAAGCGCAGTGGCTCGACTTCTTCGAGTCGAGCGGCGCCGAACTCGTGATCCTCGCGCGCTACATGCAGGTGCTGTCGCAGGAAACCAGCGCGAAGCTCGCGAACCGCGCAATCAACATCCATCACTCGTTCCTGCCCGGCTTCAAGGGCGCGAAGCCGTATCACCAGGCGCATGCCCGCGGCGTGAAGCTGATCGGCGCGACCGCGCACTTCGTGACCGACGATCTCGACGAAGGCCCGATCATCGAGCAGGTGGTCGAACGCGTCGATCATGCGCTGCGTCCGGAGCAATTGCTCGCGGTGGGCCGCGACGTCGAGTGCATCACGCTCGCGCGCGCGGTGAAGGCGTTCATCGAGCGGCGAGTGTTCCTGAACGGCGACCGGACGGTGGTGTTTCCGTAAGCGCATCCGTTCGGCGCGCAGCCAACAAAAAACCCGACCGGCAGCATCTGCCGGTCGGGTTTTTTATCGCGTTGCGTTCGACGCGTCGCGCAACGGCCCCGGGTGCGGTGTCCGGGTTCGTCGCGCGACGCGCGTGCCGCGTTCAGATGCTTACTTCACCCACGCGAAGTAGTACGACAGCCAGATCGTCAGCGCAGCACCGACCAGCGCCGCATACGGCATCAGATTCAGCCACATCGCGCGCTTCGGCACTTCGAGTTCCATGTCGCGCTGCATCTGCGCGGGGAAACGGCCGCGATCCTGCCAGTAGTGACGATAGAGAAACACCGGCACGATCAGCAGCATCGCGATCAGCCCGTTGCGCAGCGTGCCTTCGCCCTGCAGGTTCGCGCCCGCGCCGACATAGACGAGATTCGCGTAGCCGCAGACCGAGCCGGCGACGAGCAGCCAGGTCGGGCAGCGGAACGGCCGATCCCAGTTGCCGCGGTCCATCCGGTGGATCCAGCCCGACTGAAGATTCAGGAATACGAACAGCATGTAGCAGACGTTCGAGATCGCCAGCACCGTCATGTAGTCCGACATCATCAGCAACACGAGGTTGAAGCCGAGGTCGGTCCACATCGCGCGCGTGGGCGAGCCGTGCTCGTTCACGTGCGACAGGTACTTCGGCAGCCAGCCGTCGACCGATGCCTGGTACAGCGTGCGCGACGAGCCCATCATCGACGTCATCACGATCAGCAGGATCGACAGCATCAGCATCACGACGACCGCGTTCGCGACCCACGCACCGCCACCGACGATCTTCGCCATCGCGGCCGCGACGCCGGTGCCGTCGCCGATCGCCGGGTCGAGCATCGCCTGCGTGCCGAGCGCGCCCTGGAACGCCATCGGCACGAGCGTCATCACGACGAGGCACAGCGCGCCCGACCAGAAGATCGCCTTCGCGGTGTCGCGACGCGGATCGCGGAATTCGCGCGTGTAGCAGACCGCCGTTTCGAAGCCGTACGACGCCCAGCCGGCCATGAACATCGCGCCGAGCGCCATCGTCACGCCCTGCCCGTTCCACGAACCGAAGGTCGCGGTCGTGAGGTTGCCTTGAGCGTCATGACCGAGCGGCAGCAGCGGAAGCAGGTTCGACATCGGCACGTCGCCGGTGACGAACGGAACGATGCCGACGATCAGCAGCGGCGTGAGCGACGCGATGCCGAGAATGCGCTGCGTGCGCGCAGCTTTCGATGCGCCGCTGTGCTGAAGCTTGAACGTGATGAGAAGCAGAATCGTCGCGATGATGAACGTCGCGTTGATTCGCAGGGAAAGACCCGGCTTGATGAACCCGAGATCCGCAACCTTGAACTGCCAGTGCAGCACCGCCGCGTCGGCGGGAAAGAGACTCGTGAGCGCATAGCTCGCCGCGAGGCCGCAGCCGAGCGCGAGCATCGGCGACCACGCGAGCCAGTTGCACCACACGGAAACCGGGGCAATCAGCTTGCTGTAACGGACCCAGCCGATCGCGCCGTATACCGACGCGCCGCCCGATTTATGGGGAAATAGTCCCGATATTTCCGCATAAGTCGCGCTTTGAATCAGCCCCATCGTGATCGCGGCGATCCAGATCGCCCACGCGGGCTGGCCGATCGTCGCGCATACGCCGCCGATCGTGAACAGCACGCCTGCCGGCACGCCGCTCGTCACCCAGAATGCGTCTTTCCAAGTCAGGCCACGATGCAGCGTGTGGCCCGTCGAATCATGTGAGATGGTTGCCTCAACGTCACTGGTGCGATTAGCACGCAGTCCTGCCTGACTCATCCAATTCCTCCTGTGATGACTCCGCACAAGGGCGCTAGTGTAACAAGTTACGCGCTTTTTTGCAGAATCAGTAAAAGAAAGCCGGGATATGCTTGCATGAAATTCCTATTACTTCGGATTCCTGCAAACATTCCCGGTCTATTTTTTTATGATTCGCGCGACGAATCGCCGCGGTCTTACTGCGCGCCTTCAGTCCACGAATTCACGCGGTCCGCATGCGCGGCAATCCATGCATCGGCGGCCGCTTCCGGCTTCGAACCGTTCTGGATCGCGAGCATCACGCTGTCGATCTCGCCCGGCTTCCACTGGAACTTCTTCAGGAACGCGACGACCGGCTTGGCCTTCGTTTCGAGCTGCGGGTTCGCGACGCTGTCGACGTGCTCCGCGCCGCCGAACACCTTCTTCGGATCCTCGAGGAAGCGCAGCTTCCACTTCGCGAACATCCAGTGCGGCGCCCAGCCGGTCACGATCACCGGCTTGTTCGCGCCGACGGAGCGCGACAGCTCGGCCGTCATCGCGCTGCCCGAACTCGGCATCAGCGTGTAGCTGAGGCCGTAGCTCTTGATCGCTTCGTCGGTCTTGCGCATCACGCCCGCACCCGCATCGATGCCGACGATCCGGCCGCCGAAGCTGCTTTTCTCGGCATTCAGATCTTCGATGCTCTTCGCCTTCACGTAGTCGGGGACGATCAGGCCGATCTTGGCGTCAGGGAAGTTCGCGCCGAGATCGACGACCTTCGACTTGTACTCGCCCCAGTAGGAGCCGTGCGTGACGGGCAGCCATGCGGACAGCGTCGCGTCGAGGTCGCCGCGCGCCACGCCCTGCCACATGATCCCGGCAGCCACCGGCACGAGCTGGACCTGGTAACCGAGCTTCTTCTCGATCACGCGTGCCGCGACGTTCGACGTCGCCACGCTGTCGTCCCAGCCTTCGACGTAACCGATCTTCAGCGTAGGCTTCGTATCCGCGAGCGCCGACGCGCTCAATGCCACCATCGCCGACAGTGCGCCGGTCCACAGCAGTTTTCCGAACAACTTCATGGTCGATCTCCTTGAAATGCGCACCGTGCGCGTTGTCTCTCTAGGTTCTTCAACCACAAATCCGCGGTATCGTTGTTTTCCGACGGATGCTTGTCCGGAGGCGACGCAACGCGACACGACGCGCCCGGACCGGCGATGGCTCGATACGACTACTTGTCGATCACGAGATCCGACAGCGGCTTGCTGCAGCACAGCAGCACCATCCCCTGATCGATCTCGCGCTGGCGGATGCCGCCGTTGTGCTTCATCTCGACCTGCCCCGACACGAGCTTCACCTTGCAGGTGCCGCACATGCCCTGCGTACACGACGCCGGCAGCCGCACGCCGGACTGGCGCGCCGCGTCGAGCACGTGCTGCTCGGAGCCGCACGAAATCTCGCGATTGCTCTTCGCGAAGCTGACCGTGTACTGCTTCGTCGCGACGTCGCCGTCGTTGGCCGCCGGCGCGAGTTCGGCGATCACCTCGTCGCTCGCGGTCTGCGCGAGCGTCTCGAACGAGAAGCTTTCCTCGTGATACTGCTTGCGGTCGAAGCCGGCTTCGTCGAGCAGGTCGCGCACGGCCTTCATGTACGGCGCGGGGCCGCACGTGAAGATCTCGCGCTCCATGAAGTCCGGTGCGATCAGCTTCAGCAGCGGCAGCGTCAGGAAGCCCGTGACGCCCGGCCAGTTGGTGCGTGCACCGACGCGCTCGACGACGAACGACGTGCGGAAATTCGTATGGTTCGACGCGATCAGGTCGAGCTCGCGCGCGAAGATGATGTCGTCCGGCGTACGTGCGCTGTGCACGAACAGGATGTCGCGATCCTCGGCGAGATCATGGTGCGCGCGGCTCATCGACATCAGCGGCGTGACGCCCGAACCGGCCGACAGGAACAGGTACTTGCGCGCCGGATGCCGCGCGCACGTGAATTCGCCGGCCGGGCCGAGCACGCGAACCGACGCGCCCGGCTGCAGGTTGTCGTGCAGCCAGTTCGACACCTTGCCGCCCGGCACGCGCTTCACCGTGATCGAGATCGTGTGCGGCCGCGCGGGCGACGACGAGATCGTGTAGCACCGGTTGATCGTCTCGCCGTCGATGTCGAGTTCGAGCGTGATGAACTGCCCCGGCTCGAAGGAAAACGCACGGCCTTGCGGCGAACGGAAGAAGAAACTCTTCACGTCGTGGGTTTCCTGACGCACGTGGCAGCACACCAGCGTTTCCTCGACGTCGCTCGTCCAGCGCTCGGGCAGCGCGCTCCAGAACGCCGGGTGCGTCACCCGGCTGTCCACCGGCTCGAAATTGGCCGAATCTCGCATCATGTGTAGCTCCACTTGCTGTCTGCTGTACTACGCGCCGATTTTTTCGGCGAGCCGGCCGATGTACCAGGCCGAGAATTTTTCGACGAGACCTTCCGTGTACGGCGAATACGGGCCCGGCTCGTATGCGCTGCTGGTCGCGCCGCGCTGCGAGAATTCGACGAGCGCGCGATCCTGGTCGTTGGTCGCGTTCCACACGGCCGTCAGGTTCTTCACGTCGTAGTCGATGCCTTCCTCCGCATCCTTGTGGACGAGCCACTTGGTGCGCACGAGCGTCTTGCCGGCCGACAGCGGAATCACCGAGAACGTCACGATGTGATCGCTCATGAAGTGATGCCACGAGTTCGGCTGCGTCCAGAACGACAGGCCGCCGAGGTCGGCCTGGTCGAACTGGCCGAGCAGCTTCTTCGATGCGACCTTCGCGTCGAGCGTCTGCGATTCGCCGTGGCGGTCGAGCGGCAGGCGCTGCGTGCGGAAGCCCGTCACGTCGAGCAGCTTTTCGATTTCGGCGGACGGCAGGCCCATCTCGGCCCACTCCTTGCCGCGGCGCACGCAGGTTTCAGCGAACGCGTCCATGCCTTCGGCGTTCGCGTCGGAGCGCTGGTAGCCGAAGCCGTATTCGTACAGCGAGATCGTCAGCTCGGGATGGTTCGCGACGCAGTGATAGCACTCGCGGTTGTTCTCCATCGTGAGCTTCCAGTTGCCTTCCTCGATGATGTCGATCTGCGCGGCGATCTTCGTGTTCGGCAGATCGTGCGGCAGCAGATACGGCTCCATCTGGGCGCGCAGCTGCGCGAAATCGACCGGCGGCTCCTCGGCGAGGCAGATGAAGATCAGGCCCGCGAGGTTCTGCACGTGCACCGACTTCAGGCTGTGCTTGCAGCGGTCGAACTTCTCGCCCATGTGCTCGGCGAACATCAGCTGGCCGGTCAGGTTGTAGGTCCAGCTGTGGTACGGGCACACGATGTTGCCGACCGAGCCCTTATCCTCGTTGCACAGGCGCGCGCCGCGGTGGCGGCACACGTTGTGGAACGCGCGGATTTCCATGTCGTCGTCGCGCACGATCAGGATCGAGTCGCTGCCCAGTTCCACGGTCACGTAGTCGCCCGGCTCGGGAATGTCCGGTTCGACCGCGACCTGGATCCAGTGCTGGCGGAAAATCGCCTCCATGTCGAGGGCGAAGATGTCCTCGCTCGTGTAGAACGGCGCCTCGAGGCTGTAACCTTCCTTGCGTCGCTCGATCAGTGCACGAATGTCTGCCGATACTTTCATCGTTTGCTCCGGATTCCTTGCGTCCCAGTGTGGTTGCCGACAGGCATCAAAATCAGTAGTCGATGAGCTGATGCTCGCGCAAATACGCGAGGATCACTTGTGCTTTTTCGACTGAACTCCCTTCATTTACGACGTTGCCGCCGCGGCTTTCGGTCGTGGTCGCGGACAGCATCCGGGCATGCCCCGAGCGCTTCTCGGCGGCGACCAGCTTTACGGGTTTACGCTCGATCGGGCCGACCTTCCAGGCCGCCGCATCGGCGTCCGCGCCGGTCGACGTGAGGGCCGGGCGGATCGCGCCGGCGCGCAGCCGCGCATACGCGTAGCGCGGCGCCACGTTGGCGAGCGGATGGACCGCGACGACGGCCGGCAGCGCCGCGTCGACGCGCCGCCGCAGCCCTTTCGGCAAGAATTGCCGGACCGCCGCGCGGCCGCCGTCGACCGTCACGTCGACGGCCGAGCCGACGAGCGGATAGCCGAGCGCCGCGGCGACGCGATACGGCAGCATCCCGGTGTCGTACGCGCCCTCGGCGCGCGTGCCGGTCAGCACGAGGTCGTAGCCTTCGACGCGCGCGGCGAGCGCATGCGCGGCATCGTCGCCGTCGTGGCAGGCCAGCACCTCGACCTGCCGCGCGCCGAGCGCGAGATATTCAGCAAGCGCTTCATTCGCGGGATCGCCCGCATGGATCACGTCGAGCTGCGCGCGATGCCGCTCCGCGAGCTGGCGGCCGACCTCGAGCGCGGCCGCGTCGTTGCGGCTGTAGCGCGCGGTGCCGCTGACGGGGTGCCGGCCGACGGACACGAGCACCGCGATGCGTTGCAACTGGCGGGGGGCGTTCATGCTGCGACTCCTTCGGTTTCACGCGAGCCGACCGCGGCCGGCGATTGTCCGCGCGACGCGCGCGCGGCCTGCACCTGTTCGATCAGCGCGGCGATCGTCGCCTGCGCGTCGCCCACCACCGTCAGGTTCGCGCGCTTCGCGATCGGCGCGCTGCCGTCGAGGTTCACCGCGATCACGTGACGGCAGTCCTTGATCCCCTGCAAGTGCTGCACCGCGCCCGAGATGCCGAACGCGATGTACACGCTCGCCTCGACCGTCTTGCCGGTCGCGCCCACCTGCTTGTCGCGCGTGAAGTGACCGTTGTCGACCGCGACGCGGCTCGCGCCGATCGCCGCGCCGAACGCGCCGGCCAGTTGTTCGAACGCGCCGATGTCGGACACGCCGTTGCCGGCCGACACGATGAAGTCGGCCTCCTCCAGCGCGACCTGCGCCGCGTCGATTTCCTCGAGGCCGAGATCGCGGTATGGCTGCGCCGCGTCTCCGGCCGGGCGGATGAAGTCGGCGGCCAGGCGCTCGCCGGCGCCGACGAACGGCAGTTTCGCCTCGACCGCGTTCTGCGCGAGCAGGATCACGTCGGGCAGCCCGCGCGTCGCAAACGCGCGGCCGGCCTGCGCATACGCGCCGACATGCTTCGCGTCGATCTCGACCACGTGGGTCGCGACGCTCGCGCCGGCGGCCGCCGCGTACCGCCGGCCGAGATCGCCGTCGCCGGTCGCGTTGTCGGGCACGAACACGTGCTTCGGCGCGAGCGCCGCGGCGCATGCCTGCAAGGCTTGCAATTCGCTTTCGGGCGCAAACGCGCGACGGTCGAAGTCGGCCAGCTCGATCAGCTTGTCGACGCCGAGTTCGGCGGCGTCATCCTTCAGTTCGCCGAATGCCAGCAGCGCGACTTCGGTCTGCGCGTCGGCGAGCACCGCGGCGGCGGCGATCGCCTGCCGCGCATGGTCGTCGAGCGCGCCGCGCTCGGCGTGCGCCACCACCAGCATCACGTGCTTCGGGTCCTGCACCGCGCGGCGCGGCTTCGCGGCCGCGGCGCCGTGGCCGTGCGCGGACCACTGCGCGGCGCTCGCATCGGCGCTGCCTTCCTCGCCGAGCGTGATGCGCTTCAGGCCCGCGGCCGTGATGATGAACGGCCGGCGCGGATCGATTCGTTTGATCGTGTTCATCGATTCACTCCAGCGAGGCGGCAACGAGTTCGGCCACGTCGAGCACGTCGGGGCGCGGGCCCACGACGCCTTCGAGCATCGCCGTGCAGTTCGGGCAACCGACCGCGACCACGTCCGCGCAGATCGCGCGCGCGTCGGCGATGCGGATGTCGGGAATACGCTGCTTGCCCGGGATGTCGGTCAGCGGCGCACCGCCGCCACCGCCGCAGCAGCGGCCGCGCATGCCGTTGCGCTCCATCTCGACGACCTGGATGCCGATCGTCTTCAGCAGCTTGCGCGGCGATTCCGTCTCGCCGTTGTAGCGGCCGAGGTAGCACGGGTCGTGATACGTGGTGCGCTTCTCGCGCAGCGACTCGACCGCCTTCGGCGCGATCTTGCCGCTGTCGGCCAGCTCCGCGAGGTAGGTCGTGTGATGCTTGACCGTCACGCGCAGCCCGAGCGCGCGGTATTCGTTGCGCAGGCTGTGCATCACGTGCGGGTCGGCCGTCACGATCTGCTTGTACGACAGCGAGCCGAGCGTGCCGATCAGGCGCTTCGCCATCTGCTGGAACGTCGCTTCGTCGCCGAGGCGGCGTGCGACGTCGCCGGTGTCGGTCTCGGTCCCGCCGAGCACCGCGTAGTCGACGCCCGCCTTGTTCAGCACCTTGACGAACGCGCGCAGCGTGCGCTGGTAACGCATGTCGAATGCGCCTTCACCCGCGACGAACAGCACGTCGACCGGCTTGCCCGGTTGCGCGACCGGCGCGTTCAGGTCGACCGACCAGTCGTAGCGCGCAGCCGTGTCGTAGCCACCCATCGTGCCCGTCTCGCGCAGGTTCGCGAGCACTTCCTGGCCCTTGCCCGGCACCGTGCCGTGCACCAGCGTGCGGTTGCGGCGCATGTCGACGATCGCGTCGACGTGCTCGATCAGCATCGGGCACTCCTGCACGCATGCGCGGCAGGTGGTGCACGACCACAGCGTCTGCTCCTCGATCAGGCCCGACACGATCGGGCCGTTCGGCTCGCCGCGATGCTGGCCGACCGCGAGGCCCGGCGTCGGGCTGCCGGCGTACGCGGCATCGGTGCCGCCCGCCATCCCGACGACGAGATCCTGGATCAGTTTCTTCGGGTTCAGCGGCTGGCCCGATGCGAACGCGGGGCACGCGGCTTCGCACTTGCCGCACTGCACGCACGCGTCGAAGCTCAGCAGCTGGTTCCAGCGGAATTCGACCGGCTTCGCGACGCCATACTCCTCGTGCTCGATGTCCGGCAGCTTCAGCGCGGTCGGCGGCGTGGCCGTGCCATTGCCCGTGAACGATTCACGGGTGGCCGCGAAACGCTCCTGGCGCGGGTGGAACGCAAGGTGCAGCAGACCGGCGATCGCGTGCTTCATCGGGCCGCCCTTCGCGGCGCCGACGGTCATCGTGAAGGCGCCGGCGCCGATCAGCAGCGCGCAGAGCACCGCGAACGCACCCGACATCGCGCCGGTCGGCACGACCATGAACAGCACGAGGCCGAGCGCGAACGAGCCGAGCAGCCAGGGCAGCGCGTTCCACGGGCCGCGCGACAGGCGCGCCGGCACGTCCTTCGCCGCGCGGCGGCGCCAGACGAACACCACGCCGACGAGCATCGCGAGCGCCGCGAGGAAGATCAGCTTGTCGAGCCACGGCGAGTAGATCGCGAGGCCGTAGTTGACGAACACCAGCGCGAGCGCGGCGATCGCGCCGCCGGCGGTCGCGACGTGGGTCTTCGCGATGTACGGATCGCGGGCGACCACATGGTGCAGGTCGACGAAGTAGCGCTTCGGGATCGCGAACAGGTTCGCGATGCCGAACGAGCCGGGCGCCGTCGCGCGCCCGAGACGCCAGTAGGACGAGCGCTTCGCGACCGCGAACGCGAGCCCCGCCACCGACAGCCACAGCAGTGCGGTAATGAGGAAAGCCGGATTCATTTTTTAGAAATCCTTGACGAGACGCAGCGAGTCGTAGATCGCACCGTGGACGTTGTGCATCGAGATGCAGTCGCCGACACGGAACAGCAGGAAGCGGCCGTTGCCCAGTTCCTCCGACAGGCACGGCTGCGGCTCGGCCGCGAACAGCGTGTGCGGATCGATCTGGCCGCGGTTCACCGACTCCGGCTTGAGCTTCCAGTACAGCTCGTCGTTCGGCGACGAACCGTTCTCGATCACGACCTGGTCGACCGCGCGCTCTTCCAGCTCCTCGGTGTATTCGTTGCGCAGCACGGCGATGATCTTGCCGTCTTCCTCGTACACGCGATCGAGCATCGTGTTCGGCGTCGGGATCACGCCGAGCGCGTACAGGCGGCGATAGAAGATCGGGAACGTCGTGCCGCCGCAATCGTCGGCCACCTTCACGTCGGGCGTCACCACCTCGACCTTCGAGCCGCGGCTCGCCATGAAGTCGGCCACGCCCGCGCCCGCATGCGTGCTCACGCCGTCGAACAGCAGCACGTTCTGCTTCGGCTCGACCTTGCCGGTCAGGATGTCCCACGAGCTGACGGCGAGACCTTCGGCCACGCCCCACGCCGGCACCTGCCACGTGAAGCTCGAACCGCCGGTCGCGAGCACGACGATGTCCGGCTTCTCGGCCATGATCATCTTCTCGTCGGCGGCGACGCCGAGGCGCCGGTCGACGCCGAGACGCTTGGTTTCCATGTCGAACCAGCGGATGATCCCCGACATCTGTTCGCGCTGCGGCGCCTTCGCGGCGATCATCACCTGGCCGCCGACTTCGGCGTTCTTCTCGAACAGCACGACGTCGTGGCCGCGCAGCTTCGCGACGCGTGCGGCCTCGAGCCCCGCGGGGCCCGCGCCGACCACCACCACCTTGCGCTTCGGGCCGCGCGACTTCTCGATGATGTGCGGCATCGTCGCTTCGCGCGACGTCGCGGCGTTCTGGATGCACAGCACGTCGAGGCCGTTGTACTGGCGGTCGATGCAGTAGTTCGCGCCGACGCATTGCTTGATTTCGTCTTCGCGGCCGTCGCGGATCTTGATCACCATGTGCGGATCGGCGATCTGCGCGCGCGTCATGCCGACCAGGTCGATCATGCCGTTCGCGAGCAGGCGCTCGGCCTGGCCCGCGTCGCGGATGCTCTGTGCGTGCATCACGGGAATCTTCACCACCGACTTGATGCCGGCCGCGAGGTGCACGAACGGCTCCGGCGGCAGCGCCATCGGCGGCATGCAGTTCGCGATCGTGTTGTGCGTGTCGCCGCCCGAGCCGACCACGCTCAGGTAGTCGATCAGGCCCGTCTCCGACATCGCCTGCGCGATTTCCTTCAGCGCTTCGTGATCGAGACCGTCCTCGTGGAATTCGTCGCCGCACATGCGCAGGCCGACGCAGAAATCCTTCCCGACCGCTTCACGCACGGCCGTCAGCACTTCGATGCCGAAGCGCAGACGGTTCTCGAGGCTGCCGCCCCATTCGTCGGTGCGGTGGTTCGAACGCTTGCTCCAGAACTGGTCGATCAGGTGCTGGTGCGCGGCGGAGATTTCGATGCCGTCCATGCCGGCGGCCTTCACGCGCTTCGCGGCGGCCGCGAAGTCGCCGATGATGCGGCGGATTTCCTCGATCTCGATGATCTTCGCGTTACCGCGGTGCACCGGCTCGCGCACGCCCGACGGCGACATCAGGTGCGGCCAGTGCTCGCCGTGGAACGACGAGCGGCGGCCCATGTGCGTCGCCTGGATCATGATCTTCGCGCCGTGCTTGTGCATCGTGTCGGCGAGACGCGTGAGCGGGTCGATGATCTTGTCGTTCGACAGGTTCACCGACTTCCACCAGCCCTGCGGGCTGTCGATCGACACGGGGCTCGAGCCGCCGCAGATCGCGAGGCCGACGCCACCCTTCGCCTTCTCTTCGTAGTAGCGGATGTAGCGGTCGCCCGGCAGGCCGCCCGGCTCGGCATACACCTCCGCGTGCGCGGTGCTGACGATCCGGTTGCGCAGCGTCAGCTGGTTCAGCTGCATGGGTTTGAACAGGTGGGGATAACGCATCGCAGGCGACCTCTGGCGTTCGAATGTCTCGTGTTGCGGGTGTTGTTTGTTGCTGTGTCGTCGGGTCGGCGCGTCAGTGCGCGATCGGCGACACTTCGAAGACGCAGTGATCGTGGTGCTCGGCCGCACACTGCACTTCCTTCGACTGCGCGCGCGGCGCGCCCTTGCCTTCCGGCGTCGTGTCGTTGACCCAGTCCATCGCGCCGGCGAACCAGCCCGCGAACATGTAGCAGAGCTTGCCTTCCTTGCCCGGCTGCTGGAGCACGAACGACGAGTGGCGCAGCTCGATCTTCGCGCGTGCGCTGGCCGGATCGGCCTCGATGATCGAGAACAGGCCCCAGCCGCGTTGCGACAGGCGCTTCAGGTAGTGCTCGAACACCGCCATGCCGGTGAGGCCGTGCAGCTTCGCTTCCTTGTCGCACCAGTGGTACGCGGACTTGTAGCCGGCCTTGTAGAGGATCTCGGCATACGCCTCGACGCCGAGCGCTTCCTCGACGGCGACGTGGTTGTTCGTGAAGAAGTGGCGCGGCACGTACAGCATCGGCAGCGCGTCGGTGGTCCAGACGCCGGTATCGGGATCGACGTTGATCGGCAGTTGCGGTTGCATCGTGGTGACTCCGTGAGGAAAATTGGCCGCGCGGCTCAGGCGCAGGCACGACATCGTCCGCGTGCCCGCGCGACAGGCGCCGGCACGTCCCGATTGTTCTAGTGTTGAATCGCGGGTGGCGGTTCGGCTCGGCGGGTGCTTACGCGCCCCACACGTCCTTGAACACGCGCACCCAGTTCTCGCCCATGATCTTGCGGATGCGCGACTCCTTCCAGCCGTGGCGTTCCATCGCCGCGGTCAGGTTCGGGAATTCGCCGATCGTGCGGATGCCGTCCGGGTTGATCACCTTGCCGAAGTTCGTCAGCTGGCGATAGCGGCCCTTGTCATGCGTCAGCATGTCGAAGAATTCCTTCGCGAAATCCTGCGTGAAGTCCGTGCCGATGCCGACCGCGTCTTCGCCGATCAGGTTCACGACGTAGTCGATCGCCTCGATGTAGTCGTCGATGTTCGCCTCGATGCCGCGCTTCAGGAACGGCGCGAACATCGTCACGCCGACGAAGCCGCCGGCGTCGGCGATTTCCTTCAGCTGCGCGTCGCTCTTGTTGCGCGGATGTTCCTTCAGGCCCGACGGCAGGCAGTGCGAGTAGCACACCGGCTTCTTCGAGAACGCGATCGCTTCCGACGACGTGTTGCCGCCCACATGCGACAGGTCGACCATGATGCCGACGCGGTTCATCTCGGTGATCACTTCGCGGCCGAAGTCCGACAGGCCGCCGTCGCGCTCGTAGCAGCCGGTGCCGACCAGGTTCTGCGTGTTGTAGCAGAGCTGCACGACGCGCACGCCCATGTCGGCGAACGCCTCGATGTAGCCGAGGTTGTCCTCGAACGCGTGCGCGTTCTGGAAGCCGAGGATGATCCCCGTCTTGCCTTCCTTCTTCGCGCGGAAGATGTCGTCGGTCGTGCGCACCAGCGTCAGCAACTCGCTGTTCTCGCGGATCTTCTGCTTCATCACGCCGATGTTGTCGACGGTCTTGGTGAAGTTCTCCCACACCGATACCGTGCAGTTCGCGGCCGTGATGCCGCCCTTGCGCATGTCCTCGAACACCGGCTTCTCGAACTTCGAGATGTTCAGTCCGTCGATGATGATGCTGTCCTGATGCAGCGTGCTCATATCTGCCTCTCGCTCCAGTCTCTGCTGTATGTGGGGTCGTCGATCAGTAAATCGGGAAGCGCTCGCAAAGCGCGAAAATCTCGCGGCGCACGCGCTGTTCGGTCGCGTGGTCGCCTTCGGGGTTCGCGCGCAGCGCGTCGAACACTTCGAGAATCAGGCGGCCGACTTCGCGGAACTCCGCGACGCCGAAGCCGCGCGTCGTGCCGGCCGGCGTGCCGAGGCGGATGCCCGACGTGACGGTCGGCTTCTCGGTGTCGAACGGAATGCCGTTCTTGTTGCAGGTGATGCCCGCGCGTTCGAGCGCCTGCTCGACCGGCGCGCCCTTCAGGCCCTTGGGGCGCAGGTCGACCAGCAGCAGGTGGTTGTCGGTGCCGCCGGTGACGAGGTCGACGCCACCCGCCTTCAGCACTTCGCCGAGGGCCTGCGCGTTCGCGAGCACGTTGTCGATGTAGGTCTTGAAGTCCGCATGCAGCACTTCGCCGAACGCGACGGCCTTGCCGGCGATCACGTGCATCAGCGGACCGCCCTGCAGGCCGGGGAACACGGCCGAGTTGATCTTCTTCGCGATCTCTTCGTCGTTGGTCAGCACGAAGCCGCCGCGCGGGCCGCGCAGCGTCTTGTGCGTGGTCGACGTGACGACGTGCGCGTGCTCGACCGGATTTGCATGGCGGCCGGCGGCGATCACGCCCGCGATGTGCGCCATGTCGACCATCAGCTTCGCGCCGACGCTGTCGGCGATCGCACGGAAGCGGGCGAAGTCCAGCGCGCGCGGGTACGCCGAGAAGCCGGCGATGATCAGGCTAGGCTTGTGCTCGTGCGCGAGTGCCTCGACCTGGTCGTAGTCGATCCGCATCGTGTCGCGGTTCACGCCGTACTGCACGGCGTTGAACCACTTGCCCGACAGCGCCGGCTTCGCGCCGTGCGTCAGGTGGCCGCCGGCGTCCAGCGACATGCCGAGCACCGTGTCGCCCGGCTTCGCGAGCGCGAGCATCACCGAACCGTTCGCCTGCGCGCCCGAGTGCGGCTGCACGTTCGCATAGCCGGCGTTGAAGATCTGCTTCACGCGCTCGATCGCCAGCGCCTCCACCTCGTCCGCGAATTCGCAGCCGCCGTAGTAACGCTTGCCCGGATAGCCTTCCGCATACTTGTTGGTGAGCACCGAACCCTGGGCCTCCAGCACCGCGCGCGACACGATGTTTTCCGACGCGATCAGCTCGACCTGCGACTGCTGGCGCTCGAGTTCCTTCAGGATGGCGCTGCGCACCGGCGCGTCGCGCTCGGCGAGGGGCTGCGAGAAGAAAGGCTGGGTGTTCGACATAGTGCGTCCGTGACGAAGAATAAAGGGCGTGAAACCGAAGCTCGAGGCCCGCCATACCTGGGTTTCCAGCGCATCCAGTGCAAGGCTGCCGACGGCTCTATTCTTGTCGTTCGGATTTTCGACGGATTGATGAATTTAGACGCGTTCTTTACCTTTTCCGCCATGCGCGTCCGTTTTGTACAAGTGACCGGTCGTGCTTTTTGGGATGACGAGGCAAGCCGGCGTGTGCGGTGAATTCGCGGTTCACCGATGGACAGGCACTTCGCCGGTGCCTGTGCTGTGCGTCCCGGGTGCAGCGCGGCCCGCTTACGGTGCAGTGCAGCATCCGCCCCGCGCCCATACAACGTATGGAGCTAGGGTTTAGCCGTATGGCACGGTTGTTGCGCTCGCTCCCACAATACGGCAGCCCGATCCGTGCCTCGGGCTAAAAGCTATTAGAGATTCAAGGAACGCTCCCCATGTCGCCCGACCGCACAGCGTCGCTGTCCCACTTCGCGTTCATGCCTTTACCGAACTTCACGATGATCGCGTTCACCAATGCGATCGAGGTGCTTCGGATGGCGAACTACCTGAGCGGCCAGCCGCTCTACCGCTGGTCGATCATCAGCCCGGACGGCGGCCCGGTCACGGCGAGCAATGGCCTCACGGTCGACACGGGCCCGGCCGAGTGCGTCGGGCAGCCGGATATCGTATTCGTGTGCGGCGGCGTCGACGTGCAGCGCGCGACCACGCCCGCCCATCTGTCGACGCTGCGCCGCTTCGCGCGTTCGGGAATTCCGCTCGGCAGCCTGTGCACGGGCACCTATGCGCTCGCGAAGTCGGGGCTGCTCGCGGGCTACGCGTGCGCGATCCACTGGGAAAACATGTCGGCGCTGAAGGAAGAGTTTCCGGACACGCGCTTCCTGAAGGAACTGTTCGTGGTCGACCGCGATCGCATCACATGCACGGGCGGCGTCGCGCCGCTCGACATGATGCTGAACCTGATCGCCGCGCGGATAGGCACGCCGCGCGTCACGCAGATCGCCGAGCAGTTCATCGTCGAACACGTGCGCGACACGAGCGCGCAACAGCGGATGCCGCTCGTCGCGCGGCTCGGCTCGGCGAACAAGTCGCTGTTCGAAGTGATTTCGCTGATGGAGAACAACATCGAGGAACCGCTGTCGCGCGAGGAACTCGCGCGGCTCGCGAACATGTCGCAGCGGCAGTTGCAGCGCCTGTTCCGCGAACACCTCGGGATGACGCCCACGCACTATTACCTGACGCTGCGGCTGCGCCGCGCGCGCGAGCTGCTGCTGCAGACCGACATGTCGATCATGCACATCACGATGGCGTGCGGCTTCCAGTCGGCATGCCACTTCAGCAAGAGCTATCGCGACGCGTTCGGCGTCGCGCCGACGCGCGAACGCCGCAAGCAGGTCGCGCCGCTCGCGCAGGGCGCGGCGACATCCGCGCCGGCGTTTCCGGCGCATGTGATTCATGCGTGACGCACGAGTTGCGCGATAAAAAAAAAGCGGCCTCGAAGGCCGCTTTTTGCTGGTGCTTACGATCCCCACACCTGCATTTCGTCGAGCGAATACCCCCACTGCGTCGCCCGCTTCGTACCGAGCATCCGCACGTAGCGCCCCTGCGCATTCAGGTTCGGCAACGTGACGTGACCGTACGACACGCCGTTGTTCGTCGAGTAGACCGTCGTCCAGTTCGCGTTGTCGTTCGACGTCTGGATCTGGTACACGAGCGCGCCCGCGTCCCAGTAGAGATCGACGCTGCTGATCTTCTTCACCGCGCCGAGATCGACGGAGATCCATTGCGGATCGACGCCCGCCCCTTCCGGCGAATCCCAGCGCGTGCTGGTCGTGTTGCCGTCGAACGCCTTGTCCGCCGTCAGCGATGTGTTGTAGCTCGCCGACGCGGCAGCCGGCCGCCCTTGCGACAGCAGCGTCGGCTGCGCGGCGGCCGGGCCGCCGTAGTAGCTCGAGCCGAGCTTCGCCTTGGTCGTGTCCGCGTTCACGCCGAACTGCGACAGGCTCCAGCGCTGGCCGGTCGTCACGTCGCCGACGTAGAGCTGGTAGCCGCCCGCCGTCGTCGACGAGAAGAACACGTAGTTCGTGCCGGTCACCGGCGCCGGGTCCGAGTTGTTGCTCACGCAGTCGTTGATCGGCAGCGCGTTCGGCGTCGATGCCGGGTCCGCGGTCTTCGTGTAGATCTGGTCCGCGCCGCCGCTATCCTTCCAGCGTGCATAGAACACCATGCCGTCGCCGCGTACGATCGGATAGTAGGTCTGCAGACCGGCCGGATGATCGAACGTGGCGGTCGCGCCGGTCGCGATCGTGCGCTTCATCAGCCCCATGTTCGAGCCGGTGCCCGTCGCGTAGTAGACGGCGCTCGCGTCCGGCGCGAGGAACGGCATCGAGTATTCGGCGCCGGCCGGTGCGTTCGTCAGGCTCACGACCGACGTGAACACCGGGCCCGCGCTCGTGTACGACAGCGTGCCCTGCTTCACGTCGCCGTTCTGCTTGAACACGAGCGTCTTGCCGTCGGCGCTGAATTTCGGATCTTCGTTGCGCGTCGCGCCGGTGCTGTTCGTCAGGTTCACGGGCGGCGTGCCGGCGCCGAGCTGCAGCATGAACACGTTCCATGCGCCGTTGCTGATGCCCATGAACGCGAGCCACTTGCCGTCGGGGCTGAACACGCCGTTCATCGGATCGGTGATGCCCCAGCTGCTCTTGCTCAACTGCGTGAGCGTATGGGCCGAAAAATCGTACAGGAACAGCTGGCTCGTGCCGTCGCCGTAGTTGACGTAGCTGTGATAGACGAGCTTGCCGGTCAGCGCCGCGGGAAACGACGCGTTGGATTGAGTCGGAGGATTGCTGATGCAGGCCGCTTCGGCGGCACCACTGGACAGGTTGAGAGCGATGCCGGCCACGAGGCCCGCAGCGAGGAACTTCGATTTCACGCTGATTGCTTCCGGGAAAGGTAGGGACGGAGCGGCCCGGGTCCCGCACACGGTGCACGGGGATCACGGGTCCGCCATCGGAGGGCGCGAACTCGGTATCGATCACGCATCGGGAATGAAACTTGCGCAGGATGCCTGCTCGCTCGTCTGAAGAAAAGGCTCAAAGTGAGTCGAAAACAACCGGATCAGCGACAGGCGCATCAGCGTTTGAGGGCGGGATTGAACGCGGCGGAGGCCGTGCTACTCTTTTTTCACGACGGCCGCGATCGGCCGGAGGGCAGGCATGAAGCGTTATGCGGCGCTGGCTCAGACGATTGGCGACGCGATCCGGCGTGGCGACCTCGGGCCCGGCGCGCGTATCCCGACCGTGCGCGCAGCGTGCCGCGCTTACCGTGTAAGTCCATCCACCGTGTTTCGCGCGTACTACAAGCTCGAAAGCGAGGGCCTGATCACCGCGCGTGCGCGCTCCGGATATTTCGTTGCGAACCTGGATGACAAGCGCGTGCGCGCGGGTCACGACACCCCGCGCAAACCGGCTGCGCCGCAGGCCGGCGACAACGATGTGCTGTTCCGCTTGCTCGACTCGCTCAAATTCGACGACATCGTGCCGCTGGGTTCCGCATTCGCGAGCTATTCGCTGTTTCCGATGAGCAGCCTGTGGCGGTATGCGGCGGCGGCGGCCCGCAACATGGACCGCGCGAAACTGCTGGCCGGACTGCCGCCCGGCCATGAAGCGCTGCGCCGCCAGATCGCACTGCGCTACCTGAACGCGGGCGCGTCATTGCCGATGGAAGAGATCGTCATCACGACCGGCGCGGCCGAAGCGCTGACGCTGAGCCTGCAGGCGCTCACGCGCCCCGGCGACATCGTCGCGATCGAACGTCCGGCCTACCACGCGGTACTGCAGGCCGTGCGGCGGCTGCATCTGAAGGCCATCGAAATCCCGGTGGATCCGCGCACCGGCCTCGATCTCGATGCGCTCACCGACGCGCTCGACACGCATCCGGTGCGCGCCTGCTGGTTCATGACCTCGTTCCACAACCCGACCGGCGCGACGCTGCCCGACGAGCGCAAGCGCGCGCTGATCGAGCTGCTCGCGTCGCACCGCGTGCCGCTGATCGAGGACGACGTGTTCGGCGAACTGCACTTCGGCCCGACGCCCACGCGGCCCGCGAAGCTGTACGACGAAAGCGGGCTGGTGCTGCATTGCGGTTCGTTCTCGAAGTGCCTCGCCCCCGGTTTCCGGGTCGGCTGGGTCGCGGCCGGACGCTACGTGAAGCAGATCAGGCAGGTGAAGAACGCGAGCGCGCCGGCGGCCGACGTGCCCGCGCAGATGGCTGTATCCCGCTACCTGCTCAACGGCGCGTACGACCGCTTCCTGCGCAGGCTCCGCCGCAACCTGGCGGCGCACCAGGCACAGATGCTGGCGGCCGTCCGCGCGTACTTCCCGCCCGACACGGCGGTGCATGCCCCGCGCGGCGGGTATTTACTGTGGATCGAATTGCCGCCGCACGTGGATGCGATGCGGTTGTTCGGCGACGCGATGAAAAACGGCGTCAGCCTCGCGCCCGGGCCGATTTTTTCCATGACGGGCGCCTTTCACCGCTACGTCCGGCTGAACTACGGCCGGCCGTGGACCCCTGCCGTCGAGGACGCGATGCAAACCCTCGGGACGCTCGCGGGGCGGCAACGACAGACGAGGTAGCAACGACCATGCAAGTCCTGCCCATCCGGAAAGTCCGCACGCGCGACACGTTGCGCGGCGCACTGAACCTGCGCGCCGAGCCGCGCGATGCCGTCAGCCAGCGCTGCCGGCAATGCGGCTTCATGGCATTCCGCGCCACCGAGCAATGCCCCGTCTGCGGACTCGGGGACTGGCCGTTCGCGCCGCTGCGCGAATCGAGCGAATCGATCGAATCGATCGAATCGAGCGAATCGAGCGAATCGAGCGAATCGAGCGACCAGGGCAACCGGAGCGACGAAGCGCAGGCCGCTCCTCCGCACGACGCGCTCCCCGTCCCGACATGGTCGTCGCGGATCGGCGCCGCGGTGCGCAGCGCGGCGATCCGGCGGCCGAGCGCGTCGAGCGCGCCGCTGCTGAGCATCCTGACCCTCGTGCTGCTGGTCGGCGGCTATGTGACGTTCGACCGGACGTGCAAGGCCGACCCGGTCTGCCGCGGCCAGGGCGCGCCGGCGCCAGCGGCAAACGACGCCAGTCTGCATGCGGCCGACGCGCAGACGTTGCCGGTCGTGCCCGCGCCCGTCTATGCATTTCATCCGGCCGACCACCCGGCGCTCGACACCGACCGGCTTGCCGCCGCCGACCGGCTGGACGCAACCGATCGAGCAGGCTATGCCGGCACGAGCCGACACATGACCGGACGCACGGCAACCACGGTCGCGCGGCACGCACCGGCGGTGCGCGCGCGCAGCGGTACTCGCGTCGTCAACTGGAAAGGCGGCGCTACCGCGACGCGACACGCGCACGCGATCCGCCGCGTGAGCCTGCATACGCGCCACGGTCGGCGCGCGACGGCAAGCGCGACCCAAGTGGCCATGGTCTATCGCGCGCACTGAGCGCCGGGCGCGCCGGAATTCGGCGCGATCGCGGCCGCGATGCTGTCGTACGGGATCGCCGCATACGACTCGAAGCGCAAGCCGGCGAGCGTCCGGCCGTTCGTGTCGGCGTTCGGCAGCCGGTTGGCCGCGGCGATCGGTCTCGTGCCGCACGCCATATCGCAGCAATCGCGGGCCGCAGCGATCAGGGTTCGCCTGCGCCGGCAGCACCCGGCCACAGCAAAAACGGGCGGCACCGTTTCCGGTACCGCCCGTTTCATGTTCCGCCCGTTCGTGCGTCAGGCCGCCAGCAAGCCGTGCGGATCGATCACGAATTTGCGCGGCGCGCCGCCGTCGAACTTCTTGTAGCCTTCCGGCGCCTGATCGAGCGAGATCACCTCGACGTTGACGATCTTCGCGATCGGCAGACGGTCGAACAGGATGGCCTGCATCAGGTTGCGGTTGTACTTCAGCACCGGCGTCTGGCCCGTGAAGAACGAATGCGACTTCGCCCAGCCGAGGCCGAAGCGGATGCTCAGGCTGCCGTGCTGCGCGGCCTTGTCCTTCGCGCCCGGATCGTCCGTCACGTACAGGCCCGGAATGCCGATCGCGCCGGCCGGACGCGTGATTTCCATCAGCGAGTTCAGCACCGTCGCGGGCGCTTCCTCGGAATGGCCCGACGAACCGTGGCCGTGCGCCTCGAAGCCGACGCAGTCGACCGCGCAGTCGATCTCCGGCACGCCGAGGATCTGCTCGATCTGCTCGCCGAGCGACGCGTCCTTCGACAGGTCGACCGTCTCGAAGCCCATCGCCCGCGCGTGCGCGAGGCGTTCCGCGTTCATGTCGCCGACGATCGTGACCGCCGCGCCGAGCAGGCGCGCCGATGCGGCCGCCGCCATCCCGACCGGGCCCGCGCCCGCGATGTAGACCGTCGAGCCCGGCTTCACGCCCGCGCTCACCGCACCGTGATAACCGGTCGGCAGAATGTCGGACAGGCAGGTCAGGTCGCGGATCTTCGCCATTGCCTGGTCGCGGTCCGGGAATTTCAGCAGGTTGAAGTCGGCGTACGGCACGAGCACGTACTCGGCCTGGCCGCCGATCCAGCCGCCCATGTCGACGTAGCCGTATGCGCCGCCGGCTCGCGACGGGTTCACGTTCAGGCACACGCCCGTATGCGTGTCCTTGCACATCGCGCAGCGGCCGCACGCGACGTTGAAGGGCACCGACACGAGATCGCCGATCTTCAGCGTCTCGACGTCGCGGCCCACCTCGACCACTTCGCCCGTGATCTCGTGACCGAGCACGAGGCCGATCGGCGCGGTCGTGCGGCCGCGCACCATGTGCTGGTCGGAACCGCAGATGTTCGTGCTGACCACTTTCAGGATCACGCCGTGGCCGATCGCGCGGCCGGTCGGATCGACCATCTTCGGATAATCGATCTTCTGAACTTCGACCTTGCCCGGCCCAAGATAGACGACACCTCGATTGCTGCTCATCGTATTGTCTCCATGTCTCGTTGGATGGCGCTGCTGTGCGCCGGCAGATGCGGTGCTACGCAACGTGCTGTTCGAGAGTAGTCCCGGAGGTGGGGGCGTCGATGTCTCAAACGCGACACGCGTTTGATCGGTGCCGACATCGGTGGCGGAAATGCGAAAGTCGGGCCGGAAAAGGGGTGCGTGGTGGGGGCTGCAGGAGATGCAGGCCGCGAGGCCGCCGGAGCCGCCGATCGGCGCGAACGACCCGCCAATCCGTGCGTTGGTCGGGTGCGTTGATTGGTACCTTGATCGGGGCCTTGATCCGGGGGCGCCGATCGGGTGCCCTATTCGGGCGCGTTGGTCGGATGCACCGGTCACCCGCCCCCGCCATCTGTCACCCGGATTGGTTCGTGTGTTTTCTGCGTGCGCCGGCGTAGGAAACTCACCCGCCCTGATTCTCGCGGACGATCGCGGCAGCAGCCGCTTCCGCGTCGCTCGCGACACCGTCGTGCACGCGCGTGCTGACGGCCGGCGTCGGCGGTTCGCTGTCGAGCGCATGGCCGTCGCGGTTGCGCGTATCGACCGTCGCGCGCATCGAAAGCCCGACCCGCAGCGGATGCGCGGCCAGATCGCGGGGATCGAGCGCGATCACGACCGGCACGCGCTGCACGACCTTGATCCAGTTGCCGGCCGCGTTCTGCGACGGCAGCATCGAGAACGCGCTGCCGGTGCCGGCCGAGAAGCCCTGCACGCGGCCGCGATAGACGACGCGCGACCCGTACAGGTCCGACACCACGTCGACCGGCTGGCCGACGCGCATGTGGCGGATCTGCCCTTCCTTGAAATTCGCCTCGATCCACAGCCGGTTCAACTGCACGATCGACATCAGCGGCACGCCGGGCCCGACTTGCTGGCCCGCCTGCACCGAACGCTGGCCGACCGTGCCGTCGACCGGCGCGATGATCGTCGTGCGCTTCAGGTTCCGGTACGCGAGCTTGAACTGCGCCGCGGCCTGCACGACTGCCGGGCTCTCGTCCACCGGCAGCTTGCTGCCGAGCGCCCGCGCGGCGTCGAGCTGCGCCTGCGCGGCCGCGAGGTTCGCCTGGGCGCCGGCGACGGCCGCGCGGGCGCGCGCCAGCTCCTCCGGCGCGACGATCTCGACCGACGCGCCCGAACGCGCGGCAAGCGCGCGCTGCGCGAGCGACAGGTCGGCCTGGCGCGCGCTCACGGCTGCCACGTACATCGTGTTCGAGATCTTCGCGTTCGCGACCTGCCGCACGGCCTGCGCGAGCTGCGCCTTCGCCTGCGCGAACGCGACGGACGCTTCCGTGTCGTCGAGCCGCACGAGCGTCTGCCCGGCGCGCACGGGCTGCGTATCGGCGACCAGCACGTCGGTCACGGCGCCCGGAATCTGTGCAGCGACCTGCACGATGCTGCCGGCGACGTACGCGTCGTCGGTATCCTCGTAATAGCGGTCGCGTAGCAGCCAGAACGCGATCCAGACGAGCGCGGCGAGCATCACGATCGCGAAGAACAGCATGAAGCGCTTGCGACGCGTCGCGCGGCGCGCGTCGAGTGCGGGGTCGTTCAGAGTGGCCGGCTGCGCCGCGGTGTGAAGGTTGTCGTGGTGCATCAGTCGCTTTGCGTAACGATCAGGCGGTCATGCTGGAACACGGGGAGCGCGGACGCGCGCGTGTCGGCGGCAACGGTGGGGGGCGCGCGGCGCGAGCCGACGCCGACGCTCGTGCTGGTATTTGCGCTGGCGCTCGTACTCGCGCCGGTACTCACACTCACATTCGCGGCATCGACAGCCGGACTACGCGGCGCGACCGACACCGCCGGCGGATCGATCCGCGCGGCACGCGGCGCGGCGCCGCTACCTGACACCGCCGCGCGCCGCACTTGCGCGCTGGTGTCCGCCGAGCTACCGCGGGCAGCGGCGTTCACCGTCGCGCCGCGTTTCGTCCGCGCGCCTTGCGCGGTACGCGCCGCGGGCATCGCCGCACCCGCAGTCGTTGCGCTCGCATCGAACCCGCCGCCGAGCGCGCCGACCAGCCCGACGCGCAGCGTCCGCTGCCGCCCGAGCAGCGCGATCAGCTGCGCGCGTTCGTCGATCAGCGTGAGGTCCGCGACATCGACATCCTTCTGCATCAACACGCCGCGCCGATGGCGATCAGCCGCGATCTGCACGATCTTCTGCGCGGCGGCGACGGCATCCTGCTGCTGCATGACGAGCGTCTGCGCGGTCTGCAGCGACGTGACGATTTGCGCGACCTGCCCGAGCGCGTCGTCGACGGTCTTGTTGTACAGCCCGATCGCGACGTCGGCCTGCGCGACGTCCGCGCCGAGCTTCGCCTTCAGCCGGCCGCGATCGAACACCGGCAGCGAGATCGCCGGGCCGACGGAGCCGGCGAGCGAATCGCGCGAGAACAGCGACGCGGGCGTCAGCGCGAACACGCCGCCGAGCGCGACGAGGTTCACGTCCGGATAGAACTGCGCGCGCGTCGAATCGGCATTCGCGAACGCGGCTTCGACGCGCAGCCGCGCGGCGACGATGTCGGGCCGGCGGCCGAGCAGATCGGCCGGCAGCCGCGCGGGCAGCGCGCCGCCGGGGAATGCGCCGACGCGCGGCCGCTGCAACGCGAGCCCGCGCTCCGGCCCGCGGCCGGACAGCACGCCCAGCTGCAATTGCGCGAGCTTGATCTGTTCGTCGTTCAGCGCGATCTGTGCGAGCAGGCGGCTGCGCTTGATCGACGCGTCGCTCGCGTCGTACGCATTGTCGAGGCCGCGCGCGGTGCGCTCGCGCAGCACGGCCGTCACGCGCTGGCTGATCTTCAGCTTCTGCTGCAGCAGGTCGCGCACCGCGTACGCCTCATCGAGCTGGCAATACACGGTGACGATCGCGACCGCGAGCGTGAGCCGCACCTGCTCGGCCTCGACACCGGCCGCGTCGCGCAGCGACATCAGGCTCTTCGTCGCCGCGCGGTTCTTGCCCCACAGGTCGAGCTGGTAGTTCAGCCCGACGAACACCGACGACGGCGACACGACCGGATCGCCGAAGATCTCGACCGGCACGCGATAACCGCCCGCCGTCACGTCGGCGATGTCGCCCGGCTTCGGCATCCGCGCGCGGCTGACCGTCGCGCCGGCCGTGCCGGTCAAGCCCGTCAGCGAATCGAACTGCTGAAGCTGCGACTGCGCGATCCGCAGCCGCGCCTGCGCGACCTGCAGATCCGGATTGTTCTGCGATGCCTCCACGACCAGTTCGTCGAGCTGCGGATCCTGCAGCTGCTTCACCCAGTCGGGCGCGGGCCATGCGCCATCCGCGCCGGGCCCCGCGGTGCGAGCGAGCGCGTCGCCGGCCGGTGAGCGCAGCGACAGCGACGGCAGGAACCCCGACGGCACGCAGCCGCCCAGCGCCAGCAGCGCGGCGGCCGCGACGATCGCCCAGCCGCCCTCCCCGCGCCGCGCCGGCCGAGCGGCTCGCGCCGCTTTCATGATGCGTTCCATCGCCGCCCTCACCCCTGCTGGACGCGCCGCGCGCGCGCGGCGAGACGCGGCCGCGTGCGCTCGAGCGGACCGAGCCGCCCGAACAGGCCGTCGGCGATGCCGAACGCGATGCCCGCGAGCTTGGCGCGCTTGTCGCGCTCGACGAGCGCGATCTGCACGACCTGCCACACGGTCAGCAGGTTCGGCACGATCGCCACCGGAAAGCGCAACCCGTACTGCATCCCGAGCTGCACCGCATTGCGTGCGCTGTAGTAGCGCCGTTGCCACGAGTGATTCATCGACGTCATTTCGAAAGGGCCGAACGCGTGCCGCTGCTTCGCGCCGATCCGGTGCGGCAGCACCAGCGACGGCACGACGTAGAGCGGCACGTTGCGCGCAAGCGCGCGGAAGCTGTACTCGGTATCGACGTGATCGATGAACAGCGTCTCGTCGAAGCGGCCGAGCACCTCGAACGCGGCGCGCGACACGACGCAGCCCGACGAGATCAGGAACGCGCAGCGTTGCGGCGGCGCGTCGGGCGCGAGATGCAGCCGGCGCAACGCGATCCCGTCGGTCGCGAGTTCGGGCAGGAAGCTGCGCGCGTTCTCGTCGAAGATGCGCGGGCCGGCCAGGAACGCGCGCCCCGCGAGCCCCGTGCAGGCGTCGCGCATCGTCGCGAAGTAACGGGCCGGCACCGACGAATCCTGGTCGAACAGCGCGACCGCGTCGACGTCGTCGCGAAACAGCGCCGCGAGCCCCGCGTTGTAGGCGCCCGCGATTCCGCCGCGATTGCCGTGATGCAGCAGCGCGATGCCGTCGCGCGCGCACACGTCGCGAGCGCGCGCATCGGGCTGCGGCGTGTTGTCGACGACCAGCAGCGCGTCGCACGCGTGCCGCCACGCGCCGAGCGCCGCGAGCTGCGCGTCGCTCGGGTGATACAGGATCACGAGTGCGCCGAGTGTCGTCATGCCGCTCTCCTCAATGTCCGAACGAAGCGGCCGCGCCGCGCTTCGGCCGCGTGAGCCACATCATCGCGGCGAGCATGAGGCACGTCATGCTCGCCATCCAGAACATGTCGCCCGTCGCCATCATGTACGCCTGCTGCATCACGACCTGGTGCAGCGTGGACAGCTCGCGCACGCCGTCCACGCCCATCGCGTTCAGCGTGTGCACGAAGCGCTGCGTGTTCGCCGACGCGTGCGTGACCGATTGCGACACGACGTCGTAGTGATAGGTCGCGCGGTTGTCCCACAGCGTCACGCTCATCGCGGTGCCGAATGCGGCGGACAGCGTGCGCAGGAAGTTCGACAGGCTCGACGCGGCCGCGAGCCGGTCGTCCGGGATGCGCGACAGCGTCGCGGCCGTCAGCGGAATGAAGAAACACGGCAGCCCGATACCCTGGATCAACCCGGGCGCGGCGATCTGCACGAACGTCATCTTCAGCGTGAAATGCGCATCCCATGCGAGTACGGCCTCAAATATCAGGAATCCGAACGTCGCAAGCACACGCGCGTCGAAGCGATGCGCGTGCAGGCCGACGAGAATCGAGAACACCAGCGCGAGCACGCCGAGCGACGCGGTGGCGAGCCCCGCGTGGAACGCGTTGTAGCCCATCACCGCCTGCATCCACAGCGGGAACACGACGCCCACCACCGAGAAGCTCATCATCCCGAGCGAGATGATCAGCACGCAGAACGAGAACGTGCGGTCGCGAAACAGGCTGAGGTCGACGACCGGATGCGCGTCGCCCGCCTCCCAGATCAGCAGCGACACGATCGCGAGCCCCGCGACCACCGCGAGCGTGACGATCAGCGGCGAATCGAACCAGCCCTTGTCGTGACCGAGATCGAGCATCGCCTGCAGCGAACCGACGCCGATCACGAGCAGCACGATGCCCGGCACGTCGATCGGGCCGGCCGCGCCGCGCTGCGCGTCGGGGCGCAGCATCGCGGTGCAGACGGCGAACGAGAACAGCCCGATCGGCAAATTGATCAGGAAGATCCACGGCCACGAGAAGCTGTCGACGATCCAGCCACCGACCACCGGCCCGAAGATCGGCGCGAGCAGCACCGTCATCGCCCACAGCGCGAGCGCGACCGTGCGCTTGTCCGGCGGGAACGTGCGCAGCAGGATCGTCTGCGACAGCGGCACCATCGGCCCCGAGCACAGCCCCTGCAGCGCGCGGCAGACCACCAGCACGTGCAGGTCGCGTGCGAGCCCGCACAGCAGCGACGTCAGCGTGAACAGCAGCACCGCGCCGACGAACAGCCGCAGCTCGCCGACGCGCCGCGCGAGCCAGCCGGTCAGCGGCACCGCGATCGCGGCCGCGACCGAATACGAGCTGATCACCCACGTACCCTGGCTATTCGAGACGCCGAGACTGCCGGAGATCGCCGGCACCGCGACGTTCGTCACGGTCGAGTCGAGCACTTCGATGAAGGTGGCGAGCGACAGCGCGAACGTCAGCAGCGCGAGCCGCGCGCCGCGCACCGGCGGCGCGGCGGGTGCGGGTTCGCGTGCATCGACGGCGGCGGGCGCGTCCTGAAGCGGCGCTGCGGTGCTCATGCGCCCGCCGTCGCGAGGTAGGCCTGCACCCGCGCGCGTCCGTGGTTAGGCGCGAAGCGCTCGATGAAATCGGCGGCGCGCTCGCAGCCGTCCGGCGCCCGATCGATCAGCGCACGCGTGCGTTCCGCATGCACCGCGAATTCCGGCTCGTCCAGCACGCGCGCGAGCGCCGCACCGAGACGCGCGCCGTCGACGGGGCCGTCGATACGCACGCCGGCGCCGCTCGCCGCGACGCGCTGCGCATTGTCGAACTGGTCGTGCGCGAACGGCGTCACGACCTGCGGGATCCCGGCTTCGAACGCGAGCGCTGCAGTGCCGATCCCGCCGTGATGCACGAGCGCGCGGCAACGCGGCAGCAGCGCGCGCATCGGCACGAAGCGGCGCACCAGCAGCCGGTCGCCGGCCGGTGCCGCATCGTGCGGGCTCAGCAGGATGCCGCGCGCGCCGGTGGCATGCAGCGCGTCCGCGACCGCGCGCGCATACGCGGCGTGATCGACCCGTGTCGACCCGGCCGTGAACACGACGGGCGGCTCACCGGCCGCGAGGAACGCGTCGAGCGCGCGATCGTCGCCGGGCGTCGCGATGTCGTTGAACAGCGGAAAACCGCTTTGCAGATGACCGGCCGGCCAGTCGCGCTGCGCCGGTGCGAACCAGTCGGGAAACAGGCACAGCACGCCGTCGGTCGAATGCAGCCAGCGGCCGAGCACGCGCCGCGCGGGCGCGAGCCCGAGATCGCGGCGCACCGCGTTGAGCGCCGGCCCGCACACGCGGTCGAGCACCTGCCGCTCGATCAGCGTCATCAGCGCCGCCTTCACCGGCAGCGGCCAGCGCGCGGGAATCGTCAGGCGCGGATGCGTCGGCGGCACGTGCGCGGACAGCAGCGTCGACGGCGACACCTGCACCGACACGTACGGCGTGCCGTGCAGCTCCTGCATGAAGCGCGCGGAAAACGCCCACAGCGTGCCGACCAGCACGGTATCGCGATCGGTCAGCGCGCGCAGCGCGTCGTAGTGCGGGCGCAGCACGGGCGCGATCACCTGCCACAGCGTGCGAAACGACGTGCGCGGATCCCACAGCGCCGGGTTCGCCATCGCGGCCTCGTACTCGGCCGCGGTGCCGACCGGCACGAACGTGAAGCCGCAGCGGCGCGCGGCCGCCTCGAACGGCGGATGCGTGCAGAACACGACGTCGTGGCCGCGCGTCGCGAGTGCGCGCGCGACGCCGAGCAGCGGATGCACGTCGCCCGCCGAGCCGATCGCGGTCACGATCACCTTCGCCATCGCGCGCCTCGCGGGAGTCAGTAGAAGCCGGGGATCAGCGCCGCGACCTCGCGGCGATACTGCGTGTACGCCGGCCCGAAATGGCCGGTCAGCCAGCTCTCCTCGACACGCACCTTGTACGCGAGCGACGCGAACACGAGCGCGACGCCGAGCGCGCCGCGCCACTCGCCGCCGATCAGCGCGGCGCCGGCCAGCGCGATCAGGCAGCCGGTGTAGATCGGATGACGCACGAGGCCGTACGGGCCGGTGCGAACGAGTTCGTGGTTTTCCTTCAGCGTGACGGACACGCTCCAGTTCGTGCCGAGATGCAGCCGCGCCCACACGGAGAACAGCAGCCCCGCGACGAGCACCGCGAGCCCGCATTGCGCCTGCAGGCCGAAGCGCTGCCAGTCGGGCACGAGCGCCTGCCACGACGGATCGGGCAGGATGATCAGCGCGCCGCCGACGATCAGCGGAATCGACTGCAGCGTGCGCGAGCGCGACGCCTCCTTGCGCACGGTCGTCTTCACGGCCTGCGACGTCGCGATCCAGTAGGCGAGCCAGATGGCCCACGGAGCGACGATGGCGATGGTCTGAACGATATTCACGGCTGGCCTGCCTCGTGTGGATGAGAATTCGGATGCACCCGGCGTGCCCGGTGCGCGACGTGCTGCGTCACGACGACAGCGCCGGCATCGGTGCTGGCACGCACGCATGCGCGGCGCCGAGCGCGATGCCCGCGGCAACGGGCGGCGCGTCGCAGAAGTAGTCGAGCAGCGCCGCCCGCGTGGCTTCGCGCTGCGCGCGGCCTTCGATGTCGAGGAAATGGCCGGCGTCGGGAATCGTCGCGAAGCGTGCGCGCGGCACGTGCGCGGCCAGCTGGCGAACGTCGGCCGGCGTCGTGTATTCGTCGCGCTCGCCGTTCAGGAACAGCAGCTCGCAGCCGATGTTCGAGAACTCGCTCAGGTAGCGCTCCGGCTGCAGCGACAGGATCTGGTCGACGTGGAACGCGACCTGGTCCTGCTCGTCACGCGGCAGCCGCGTCAGATACCGGTAGTTGTACAGCTTCATGATGCGCGGCAGGTAGCGGCCGACCGTATCGTTCAGCAGCTGCGCGGCCTTCAGGTTCTCGCCGGCCGCGATGTGGTCGCGGGCGCGCGTCACGTAGTCGACCATCGCGTCGTTCAGGAACGGCGAGAACGAGCAGATCGCCGCGCGCCGCACGCTCGGGCAGCCGCGCGCGAGCGCGAACAGCGACGCGACGCCGCCCCACGATACCGACACGAGGAACGCGGGCGCGAAACGCTCGACCAGATGCTGGAGGATCGCGGCCTCGTCGTCCTTGGTCAGGATGAAGCAACCGGGGTTGTGCTGGCGCGACTGCCCCGCGTACGGCAGGTCGAAGCAGATCGTGTTCATCCGCTCGCCGAGATACTGGACGGTCTGCCCGAACGAGGCGGTCGTCGCGAGCGCGCCGTTGACGAGCATCGCCGTGTCGAACGACGGATCGAACACGTTCCGTTCGACGTAGACCTTCAGACCATTCGGTAGCGGGACCACGTATTTTTCGGTCGGCATCGTCGTTCTCCGGTGGATGCGGCGTCTCGGCGTCGCGGCATGCTGCAGGTGCGCAATGGCGGGCGCCGGCCCTGTCGCGGTCGTTGGCCGCGCCCATTGCCGACGCACCGCGGGAATAACCCGCGGCGCCGATTCATTCCTTGTGGTGCGGCGCCATACTAATACGGGCAATATTACTTACTCAAGTCATTCAAACGATCCCCTCTACTCCACCTGGAAATACGCCAGATTCGAATATTTTTGGCATTTTTTATGGTATGCGGAATCGATCAGAAGGTGGCGGCAATCGTTTGCGAGCGAGCCTTCAATCAATGGCACCACCGAATCATTTCCTTTAAATTCAAATAGATAAAATGTTTTAATCGATCGATTGAAGCGAGTTTTCAGAAATTTCCGTTAGCGGCGCACGGCATTCGAATTCCCGGATTTACGAGAATTTCACATAGCTCGACATTCTTTCGATCAGTAATAAATCGAATACGGAAACATTCGCGGCCATTGCACCGTCTTTACCGAAACCGTTTTAAACAAACTTCAAATTATTTAACCACCTTTCAATCGGTTTTTCCGCACCTGCACAATCGCGGCGGCATCATCGGCTTGGTTCCTCCACCCTTCCATCTACCGTCGGACCCCGATTTTTTATTGATTGAACGGTCAATAAAAAACCGCTAAGCTCTCGGCTTCCAGGAACGGCCCGTCCGGGCGAAGGAGTCGCGATGCCGAAAGTCGGAATGCGGGAGATTCGTCGCGCGCAGTTGATCGACGCGACGCTGCGCTCGATCGACGAAGCCGGCCTGCCCGGCACGACGCTCGCCTCGGTCGCGCAGCGCGCGAACATCTCGACGGGGATCGTCAGCCACTACTTCGGCGACAAGGACGGCCTGCTCGAAGCCACGATGCGGCACGTGCTGCGCGATCTGTGGGCGGCCACCACGCGCCGCCGCGTCGCCGCCCGCAAGGACCCGCGCTCCCGGCTGCGCGCGATCGCCGCCGCGAACTTCGACGTCACGCAGGTCAGCACGCCCGTGATGAAGACCTGGCTCGCGTTCTGGTCGCAGAGCATGCACGACGCGATGCTCAAGCGCCTGCAGCACGTGAACACGCGGCGCCTCCATTCGAACCTGTGCGCGGAATTCGCCAAGGCGCTGCCGCGCGCGAAAGCACGGGAAGCCGCCAGCGGCCTCGCCGCGCTGATCGACGGCCTGTGGCTGCGCGGCGCGCTCGCCGGCGGCCCGATCGACACCCGGGCTGCACTGAAGCTCACCCACGATTACATCGACCTGCTGCTCGCGTCCGACTGACGCGTCGCGCACTCGCCCTCAAGGAGATCCTCATGTCCGTATACGGTTTGCAGCGCCTCTACATCGGCGGCGGTTACGTCGACGCCACCAGCGGCAAGACTTTCGACACCTTCGATCCCGCCACCGGCGAACTGCTCGCGCAGGTGCAGCAGGCGAGCGCGGCCGACGTCGACCGCGCGGTCGCATCGGCGCAGGAAGGCCAGCGCGAATGGGCCGCGATGACCGCGATGCAGCGCTCGCGCATCCTCCGGCGCGCGGTCGACCTGCTGCGCGAACGCAACGACGAACTCGCGGCGATCGAGACGCGCGACACCGGCAAGCCGATCGGCGAGACGCTCGCGGTCGACATCGTCACCGGCGCGGACGTGATCGAGTACTACGCGGGCCTCGCGACCGCGATCGAAGGGCTGCAGGTGCCGCTGCGCGCCGAGTCGTTCGTGTATACGCGCCGCGAGCCGCTCGGCGTGTGCGCGGGCATCGGCGCATGGAACTACCCGATCCAGATCGCCTGCTGGAAGACCGCGCCCGCGCTCGCGGCCGGCAACGCGATGGTGTTCAAGCCGAGCGAAGTCACGCCGCTCACCGCGCTGAAGCTCGCGGAAATCTATACGGAAGCCGGCGTGCCGGCCGGCGTGTTCAACGTCGTGCAGGGCGACGGTTCGGTCGGCGCGCTGCTGACCGGCCATCCGGACATCGCGAAGGTGTCGTTTACCGGCGGCGTCGAGACCGGCAAGAAGGTGATGTCGCTGGCCGGCGCATCGTCGCTGAAGGAAGTGACGATGGAGCTCGGCGGCAAGTCGCCGCTGATCGTGTTCGAGGATGCCGACCTCGACCGCGCCGCCGACATCGCGGTCACCGCCAACTTCTTCAGCTCGGGCCAGGTCTGCACCAACGGCACGCGCGTGTTCGTGCACGGCTCGGTGAAGGACGCGTTCACGCAGAAGGTGCTCGAACGCGTGAAGCGCATCCGCGTCGGCAAGCCGACCGATGCCGACACCAACTTCGGCCCGCTCGTGTCGGCCGCGCAGCTCGACAAGGTGCTCGGCTTCATCGAGAGCGGCAAGGCCGAAGGCGCGAAGCTGCTTGCGGGCGGCACGCGCCTGACCGACGGCCACTTCGGCAACGGCCAGTACGTCGCGCCGACCGTGTTCGGCGACTGCCGCGACGACATGAAGATCGTGCGCGAGGAGATTTTCGGGCCGGTGATGAGCATCCTCGAATTCGCATCGGAAGACGAAGTGATCGCCCGCGCGAACGACACGCACTACGGCCTCGCGGCCGGCGTCGTGACCGAGAACCTGTCGCGCGCGCACCGCACGATCCACCGCCTCGAAGCCGGCATCTGCTGGATCAACACGTGGGGCGAATCGCCGGCCGAGATGCCGGTTGGCGGATACAAGCAATCCGGTGTCGGACGCGAGAACGGCATCACGACGCTCGAACACTACACTCGAATCAAGTCGGTACAGGTCGAGCTCGGCCGTTACAACCCGGTGTTTTGAGAACGAGAGGAGATTCCCCGTCATGACGACACGCGAATACGACTACATCATCTGCGGCGCGGGCTCCGCGGGCAACGTGCTCGCGACGCGCCTGACGGAAGATCCGAATGTCACGGTGCTGCTGCTCGAAGCGGGCGGCCCCGACTACCGCTTCGACTTCCGTACGCAGATGCCGGCGGCGCTCGCCTATCCGCTGCAGGGCCGTCGCTACAACTGGGCCTACGAGACCGACCCCGAGCCGCACATGGACAACCGCCGGATGGAATGCGGCCGCGGCAAGGGGCTCGGCGGCTCGTCGCTGATCAACGGGATGTGCTACATCCGCGGCAACGCGCTCGACTACGACAACTGGTCGACGCACAAGGGGCTCGAGAACTGGACGTATCTCGACTGCCTGCCGTACTTCAAGAAGGCCGAGACGCGTGACGTCGGCCCGAACGATTACCACGGCGGCGACGGCCCCGTGTCGGTCACGACCAGCAAGCCGGGCGTGAATCCGCTGTTCGAGGCGATGGTCGATGCGGGCGTGCAGGCCGGTTATCCGCGCACCGACGACCTGAACGGTTATCAGCAGGAAGGGTTCGGCCCGATGGACCGCACCGTCACGCCGAAGGGCCGTCGCGCGAGCACCGCGCGCGGCTACCTCGACCAGGCGCGCGCGCGGCCGAACCTCGAGATCGTCACGCACGCGCTCGCCGACCGCATCCTGTTCGACGGCAAGCGCGCATCGGGCGTCACGTACCTGCGCGGCAGCGAGCGCGCGACCGCGCATGCGCGCCGCGAAGTGCTCGTGTGCAGCGGCGCGATCGCATCGCCGCAACTGCTGCAGCGCTCGGGCGTCGGCCCCGGCGCGTGGCTGAAGGAACTCGACATCCCCGTCGTGCTCGACCTGCCTGGCGTCGGCCAGAACCTGCAGGATCACCTGGAGATGTACATCCAGTACGAGTGCAAGGAGCCGGTGTCGCTGTATCCGGCGCTCAAGTGGTGGAACCAGCCGAAGATCGGCCTCGAATGGATGCTGAACGGCACCGGCCTCGGCGCGACCAATCACTTCGAGGCGGGCGGCTTCATCCGCACGCGCGACGACGACCTGTGGCCGAACATCCAGTATCACTTCCTGCCCGTCGCGATCAACTACAACGGCTCGAACGCGATCGAGATGCACGGTTTCCAGGCGCACGTCGGTTCGATGCGTTCGCCGAGCCGCGGCCGCGTGAAGCTGCGCTCGCGCGACCCGAACGATCATCCGAGCATCCTGTTCAACTACATGGCCGAAGCGCTCGACTGGCGCGAGTTCCGCGATGCGATCCGCGCGACGCGCGAGATCATGCGGCAGCCCGCGCTCGACCGCTATCGCGGCCGCGAGCTGAACCCGGGCGCCGATTGCAAGACCGACAAGGAACTCGACGCGTTCGTGCGGGCCCGCGCTGAAACCGCGTTCCATCCGTCGTGCTCGTGCAAGATGGGTTACGACGACATGGCCGTGGTCGACGAGGAAGGCCGCGTGCACGGGCTCGACGGGCTGCGCGTGGTCGACGCGTCGATCATGCCGATCATCACGACCGGCAACCTGAACGCGCCGACGATCATGATCGCGGAGAAGATCGCCGACAAGATCCGCGGACGCAAGCCGCTCGCGCGTGTCGACGTGCCTTACTTCGTCGCGAACGGCGCGATGGCGCGCAATGTCGCGAAGGCGGTGCGGCAGCCGGAAACGGCGTAACCGCGCAAGCACCCTCCCCGGGGCGCAGCAGCAACCTGCACGGCTCGCGGTGTTTTCACCGCGAGCCGTTTTTCATTTCATCGGGCGCGCTCGCCGCCCGTATTGAATCGCGTGGTCGCAGCCGCCCTCAGCCGCACGCGTTTCGCGCGCACGATCGGATTCGTTCGCGACGTCAGGCTCATCGCGCCGCGCAAGCGATCGAACGCGACATTCTCCGTCGGTCCGAAGCGGCCGACCGCCGGCCACGCGAGCGCTTCATCGAGCCACGTCCGCCACGCGTCGCCGTGAAAGCGGCGCGCGAATTTGCGCACGATACCCGGCGCCGCGATCACGATGCCCGCCAGCAGGTAATACGCCCAGAAGCTGCCCGCGCCGACGAGCCGGTCGAGCCGGCATACGGACACCGCCGCGAGCAGACCGTCCATCGACGCGAGATCGGTGCGCCGTTCGCGAATCGCGCGCGCAACGAGGTTGTGCCGACCGCCGTACGCAGCGAAGGACACCCCGTTGCCGGCGGCAAGCTCCGCGCAGAACATCGCGAGCGCGGCCATCTCGTCGACGCGCGCGGCATCGTCGCGCGGCCCGCAGACGCGCAGCACGATCGCGTCGATGATCGCCCCGGGCTGCGCCGACGGCGCCACGCAAGCTGCCGCGACGGCCGCGCGTCGTTCTCTCAGGTTCTTCACGGGCGGTGCTTCGCCGTTCGCGGATGGTTCCCGTACTTCGTGCTCGCCGCCATCGTCACCGCCGGGTTCGACACCGCCGGCAATCCGCTCGAGCGCGGCCCAGCCGTCGTCGGGATCGTCGAAAGCCCATGCATCGACGAAGCCGTGCGCCGAATCGAATACCGCGCGCGATCCGCGGCAGCGTCGCTCGGCATGCGCGAGCTGTGCCGTGTCGGGAATGTGCAGGCAGGCACCGAGCGGATCGCTCGCGTCGCACGCGCAACCGCCGCCGTCCGTTGCAATCCACGGCGCGAGTTCGTGCAGGACGGCGATCGCTTCGCGCGACAGGTTCACGCCGGCTCGCCCGCGGGCCGCGCGCGCCGGCAGGACAGCCGGTGCGTCGGCGCCAGCGTCGGCGTCGGCCGTCGCCACGCAAACCGCTTCGTTCAGGTGTTCGATCAGATACTGCAGCCACGCGGCCGTGCGCAGCCGGTCGAGCGTCGCACCGCGGGCATCGCCATACTTCGCTGGGTCAGTAAGCATGGGGGGTCCGGAATGGTTGTCTTGTATCGGCCGAAGCAGGCGGCACGATGCGCCGCACCGGCCCCCTGCACGGCCGCCCGCCTCGGATCGCGAGGCAGGCGGCCCGCCGGCCGTCGCGCCGCTACGCGCGACGACGCGGATGCATCGCGAAACCGGAACGCCCGCCGCGCATCCCTGCACGGCCCTCATTCATCGCGGGCGTCCGGCCTCGATCAGGTGCCGCTTACTGCACGTGGAACTTCGGCGACGTGGCAACCGTGCCGCTGACCGTGCAGTCCGGCGTCAGCACTGCGTTGTTGAACGTCAGCGACGAGTTCGGATCGCTCCACGTCGTCACGATCTTGCTCGGCCCGCAAGTACCGAGCAGCGTCACGGTCACCTTCGCGTTGTTGATCGTCAGTTGCGTCGTGCTGTCGGCCTGCCCCGTCCACGGCGCCGCGCTGGTCGCGCTGCCGCTGATCAGGCCGCACGTCGCGCCGCCCGCGAACGTCGTCGACGTGATGTTGACGATGCCCGTCGAGCTGATCGTGCCGTTGAACGTCGCGTTGCAGCTCGCGTTGATCGCCCCCTTGGCCAGGACCGTGAGGCCCGTCGCGGAGAACGGTTCCCCGTTCGGGTTCATCGCGTGCCCGTCGACGCGCGAAACGGTCACGGCGAAAGCAGGCGCGGCCGAAACCACGGTGAATGCCACTGCAGCAACAAGCGATACGAGTTTGCGAATGCTCATTTGAACTGCCCCCTCTCTCTTCACAATTGGCGGCACGCCGCCAGGAACGCGACACGCCGGCCGGATTCGCCCGGCCGCGCGGTCGCAGGAAGCCGCCGGCGTGCGCGATGCACGCCGGACGGCTCAGAACCTGTAGGAAACACCGACGAACGTGATCAGCGGGTCCGCCTTCAGCCGCGTGCGCGTGGTCGCGAGCGTCGAACCGTCGGCGGCCTTGATCACGAGCGACGAGTAGGTCTTCAGCGGCATGTAGGTCAGCGTCGCCGTGAGCCCCCAGTGCTTGTCGATCGCATAGCTCGCGCCGACGTTGTAGACCGGCGTGAACGACGACGACGCCTTGCCCTCCACCGACGTCGGCCCCGGCTTGCCGGCGCCGGCCGCGAGCACGCTGCCGAGGTTCTCGTTGATGTCCTTCGCGAAGTTGCCGTTCAGTTCGATGTTGCTGAACCAGCTGTAGGCCACGCCGATCCCGACGAACGGACGGAACTTCGCGGTCGGTGCATTGAAGTAGTACTGCAGAATGATCGTCGGGCTCCATTGCCGTGCGTTCTTCACGGCCGGCTGGTTCGCCGGCTTGTCCATGTCGACGTTGCCGAGCGAACCGGCCGGACCGGGCGGCCTGATCACGCCGTGCCCGGTCAGCGTGAACTCGGGCGGCACGCCGAGCACCGACGTCACCGCGATGTGGTCGGTGAAGAAGTGCGTGAGCGTGAGGCCGACCGTATCGGCGTTGTTGACCGTCAGGCTCGTGCCCGGCGACGTGAACGAACCGGGCAGCCGCAGCGGCCCGTTGATCGGCATGCTCGCGAGATTCGTCGTCAGCCCGTTGGTCGAATCCTGCGGCATGATGTGCAACCAGCCCAGCGTCGCGACGTTGTCGCCCGCCTGCTGGGCCGATGCGAGCGTCGACACGCCTGCGACGACACCCGCGACAATCAGCTTCTTCATCAAGTCTCCCCTCGTTTCGTCCGGGCACCGCGCCGTTGCGCGCGGCACCGCCGTGTCTCCATCCATGCGCGGTTACTGCACGAACGCACCGACCGTGAAGTACGGATTGCGCGTATCGGCCATGTCGAGGAACCCGAACACGCCGCCGGTGAACACGAACTTGCCGGTCGCCGGCCCCGACGCCGCGTCCGCGTGCACGGTCGTCACGACGCCCGGCACCTTCTGCGTGTAATCGAGGTTCAGCGCGCGCGTGAGCGCGGCCTGCGATGCGTTGAACGGATCGAGCAGCGTCGCCTGCGCACCGACGAGCGCGGTCGCGCGATAGTTGAACGCGCTGTCGACGCCCGTGTACTCGCCGTTCTGCGATCCCTGCGCGATCGCCGCCTGCGGGCTCAGGAACGAGATGCCCGATTCGTCGTCGGCGCTCGGCGGGCCCTGCGTGAGGTCCGCGTTCGCGGCGCCCGTGCGGATGAAAACCGGCACGAGCTGGTTGCGCAGCTTGCCGACGATCAGGATCCCCTTGCCGGCCCTCGCCGGATCGAGCGCGGCGAGCGTCGGCGCAATCTGCGGCTGGTAGTTCAGCGACTGGAACGCCGGGGCGTCCGCGCGCAGCGTGAATGGCTGGTTCACGGTCGCGCTCGACGCGAGCGGCTGACCGCCGTTCTTCTTGCCGAAGTTGTCGGTCTCGACATAGCTGCCGTCCGCGTGGATCGTCACCTGCTGGTCGAGCGCCACCGGCTGGAAGTTCTGCGACGGCACCTGGTGGTAGCCGAGCTGGTTGTACGTGCCGGCGATCTTCGACAGATCGGTTTCGAGCGACGAGAAGCTGATGAACGGGTAGTACGGGAACGTCGTCTTCGGAATCCTGCCGACACCGATCACGCCGTCGAACTGGATCGTCGCCCCGGGAATCGCGCCGCCGAGCACACCTTCGCCGAGGAACAGGCGCGCCGGACGGCTCGGGTCGAGGCTCGCGTTCTGCATCCGGAACGTGCACTGGTTCAGCTTCACGGTCGGCAGGCCCGTTTCGTCGGCCAGCGTGCCGTCGACGACGTTGGCCGGCGCGGTGTCGCGCGTCGGTTGCACGGTGCCGGTGGTGGTCGGCACCGGCGAGGCGAGGTAGGTCATCCGGTACGTCATCTTCGTCGTGTCGAGCTGCACCTTCACGAGTTCGCCCGAGCCGGAGCCGCCGACGAACACCGTGCCGTAGTCGATGGCCTGCGGGCACAGCCGGACCACCGGTGCGGGCGGCGGGTCGCCATCACCGCCGCAGGCGGCCAGCGCGGGCGCGAGCGACGCCGCGGCCATCCAATGCTTCACATTCATAGGAATCCTCTTGAATTTCGATTCGCCGGCGGCGACGCATGCGCCGCCGGTGTTCCGGGTTCAGTCCGCGGTTACTGGACGAACGCGCCGACCGTGAAGAACGGATTGACCTTGCTGTTGTTGACGACCATCGCGTACACGTTGCCGGCCGTCACGAGCCAGCCCGTGTCACCCTTGCCGAAGATCGCCACGTTGCCGTTCGCCCCCTTCGCGTCGAAGTCCTGCGAGGCCGTGACCTTGATCTTGCCGGGCGTCGCCTGCGTGTAGTCGAGCGCGAACTGCGACGTGACCGACGACGTCTGCGGATCGATGAACGCCGCGGTGGCGCCCTGGAACAGCGTCGACGTATAGTTCGCGGCCATCGTCGACACGGCGGTGCCGTCGTTGCAGTTGCCGGCCTGCGCCAGGAAGAAAGTGCCGTCGAAGGTGCCGGGCAGATCCGGATGCGGAACGTTGTTGTTGAAGCTCGGCCCCGACGTCGCGATCGCGAACGTCGCGGTGCTGGGTGCCACGACGCCGCACGCGGACGCGCTCGTTGCGCCGATGAACCCGCCTTTCAGCGAATTCGCGCCGACGGCCGTGGTCCGCGACAGCATCGAGATCCCCACCTCGGCATCGGCGACCGACGCCAGCAGGTTGCTCGCGTCGATATGCGTGTAGCCCACGCGAATCACGATCGGCACCAGCACGCCGTTCAGCTTGCCGACGATCATGATGCCCTTCGCCTGACTCGGCGCGACGATGACGATTGCCGAGCCCTGCCCCGCGAACGGATAGATGAGGTTTCCGCCCGCCTTCGCCACCGGGTGGCTCACGAACACGTTGTCGGGCGAACCGTCCGTATTCTTGCGCAACGCCCACGGCGTCCCGGTGGTCTGGCACGAGTAGTCGCTGCCCGCCGTGATGGTGCACGAGCCGTCGGCATTGAACGTCTGGTTCCAGTTGACGACATCGGGTTGCCAGCCGACGGCGCCCGTGCTGCTCTGCGCGCTGCCGCCGACCGGCGACAGGTGGATGCCGAGTTCGTTGTAGTTGCCGGCGACCTTCGAGAAGTCGGTTTCGGTGTCGGTGAAGCCGATGAACGGATAGAAATCGAAGGTGCGCGACGGCACGGTGCCGAGCACGACGCCCGGGAACGGCTCGAGACCGGCGAACGCGATCGTCGCGCCCGGAATCCCGCCGCCGACCACCCCGTTGCCGACGAACAGCATCGGCGGGTCCGCGCGATTGATCGTCACCGCATACGCGCCGTCGCTCGTCGCGCCGCTGTCGAGCACGAACGCGCAGCGGTTCTGCTCGGCGGTCGGCAGATTGGCCGGATGGTGAAACGCGCCGCTGATCGTCAGGCCCGCACGCGTGTCGTTGACCTGCCCCGCCGACGTCGGCACCGACGACTCGATGAACTGCATCTGGTAGGTCAGCTTCGTCGTGTCGAACTTCACCTTCACGTATTCGCCGCTGCCGGCGCCGCCCGTGTAGGTCGTCGTGTAGTCGAGCGAATCCGGACACAGCTTCTTCACGACGGGCGGCGTCGTCTCGGCGCCGCTCGGCCCGCATGCGCTGCCCGAGCACTGCGGCACGTTGATCGGGCCCGGATCGTCGCCGCCGCCGCAACCGGCGACGAACGGGAGCGCCAGCACGGCGCACGACAGGATCGCCTTCCGCCATTCAGGAATGCAAAGCATCAACCCCTCCTTTTGAGGTACGACAAGTCTCGTCCGGACGGGCTGCGTGGCCCGCCGGTTGGTATCGCGCCGCCGCGACGGCGCGCGGCGCATGACGATGCGCGCAATGCGCGCCGCGTTGCCGGTCGGGCAAACGTGATCAGGACCGCCGCGGCAGGCAAGCGCTCTCCGGCGGCGCCGTCATGCGGCACGGCACCGTCGGAGCAATCGAAACGGAAGATGGAGCGTCGCTACTGCGGCAACGCGATGTGATGACGCAGGCACGCGACTCGCGTCGCGCCCGCATCCGGCGAAATGCAGCAAAACGGCCGTCCGGCCGGCCCCTCGGAAAGGCGTCTCATGGTGTGGTCTCCATACGTACGCTTGATTCGTTATCGTGATGCGTCGTTGGTCGAGACTATGATCGGACGATACGCACAAGTAAATGGATGCAGAGTTCCAAACGCGCCGAACCGCGCACGCCTAGTGCGAGCAGGGCGTTTGACAATTTTTCAAACGGCCTTCATTTTATTTGCTCAGACAAATACCGGGGCTGTACAACGCGCGTTCGAACGAGGGCGCCCGACCCACGCGAGGCCCGGCGTGCGGGCCTCAGGCGGGCCGCACGCACGAGGGCGCACGCTCACACGTCGATGATCGCAAGCGTGCCGTGGCTGCCCGGCAGCACCGCGTGACGCGTGCCGGCGACCGCGAGATACATCTGTCCGGCCTCGACCACGACCGTCTGCGCGTCGACCTCGAGCATCAGCCTGCCGTCGAGCACCAGCAGCCCCTCGTTGTAATCGTGCACTTCGGCTTCGTACGGCTGCGCGTCCATGCGCAGCACCTTGATCCGGGCCGGGCCGACTTCGCCGACGATCGTGGATTGCCATGCGACGGCCTGGGCCGCCGCGACGGACTTGAAATCGATCAAAGACATGCGCACCGCTCCTGGAACGTGAGAGGAACGCATTATCGCGAGCGCGGCGCACGCCGTCCCGGTACGGCGCGGCGTCGACCGGGCAGCACAGTCGTGCCGGCCGCCAAGCGCTCACGCGAGCGTCATCCGATTGCCCGAAAACCGCGCGCATTGTTCACTCGATTCCAATAAAGCGTCGCTTTATTGAGTGAGGCGCGCGCATTTCACGCAAATCGCGCACCGGCATCGCATGTCCTTGCCGTCGAAATGCATTTCCATCTTCCGATTGCTAATATGGCGGTCCTGCGATCCCGCACCACAACGCCGTTCGACATGACGCCCGTTCGCCATGCCGCCCCCGCCCCGCCGCTTCGCTGCGGCGGCTCCGGGCACGCGCGGCGCGCAGCGTCGGACCGACCGGCCGTGCCATCCGTGAGCATGCAACCGATCCTTTCCGTCTCCGACCTCTCCAAGACATACGCGTCCGGCTTCCAGGCGCTGAAGCACGTGACCCTCGACATCCGCCCCGGCGAGATCTTCGCGCTGCTGGGCCCGAACGGCGCGGGCAAGACCACGCTGATCGGCTCGATCTGCGGCATCGTCACGCCGACCGAAGGCCGCGTGACGGTCGGCGGTCACGACATCCGCGACCAGTACCGCGCCGCCCGCGAAATGATCGGCCTCGTGCCGCAGGAGCTGACCACCGACGCGTTCGAAACCGTCTGGGCGACGGTATCGTTCAGCCGCGGCCTGTTCGGCAAGGCGCCCGATCCCGCGTACATCGAGAAGACGCTGAAGGCGCTGTCGCTGTGGGACAAGCGAGACAACAAGCTGATGACGCTGTCGGGCGGCATGAAGCGCCGCGTGATGATCGCGAAGGCGTTGTCGCACGAGCCGCGCATCCTGTTCCTCGACGAGCCGACGGCCGGCGTCGACGTCGAGCTGCGCCGCGACATGTGGAAGCTGGTCGACTCGCTGCGCGAAAGCGGCGTGACGATCCTGCTGACCACGCACTACATCGAGGAGGCCGAGGAAATGGCCGACCGGATCGGCATCATCCTCGGCGGCGAGCTCGTGCTCGTCGAAGAGAAGCGCGAGCTGATGCGCAAGCTCGGCAAGAAGCAGCTGACCGTGCAGCTCGAGCATCCGCTCGCGACCGTGCCGGCCGATCTCGCCGCGTTCGGGCTCGAACGCGCGGACGACGGCAACGCGCTCGTCTACACCTACGACTCGCAGCGCGACGACGCGAGCATCGCGACGCTGATCAACGCGCTCGGCTCGGCCGGCATCGGCTTTCGCGACCTGCATACGACACAGAGCTCGCTCGAGGACATTTTCGTCAGCCTGATCGACAACCGCCGCAACGGCGCACAAGGGACCTAACGCACATGGCGAACTGGAATTTCCACGGCATCCGCGCGATCTACCGCGCCGAAATGGCCCGCACGCGCCGCACGCTGATGCAGAGCATCATCGCGCCGGTGATCTCGACGTCGCTGTACTTCGTCGTGTTCGGCTCGGCGATCGGCTCGCGCATCAGCGACGTGAACGGCATCGGCTACGGGTCGTTCATCGTGCCGGGCCTCGTGATGCTGTCGCTGCTGTCGCAGAGCATCTCGAACGCGTCGTTCGGCATCTACTTCCCGCGCTTCACGGGCACGATCTACGAGATCCTGTCCGCGCCCGTGTCGTACTGGGAGATCGTGATCGCCTATGTGGGTGCGGCCGCATCGAAGTCGCTGCTGCTCGGGCTGATCATCCTCGCGACGGCCGGCCTGTTCGTGCCGCTGCACATCCTGCATCCGTTCTGGATGGTGCTGTTCCTCGTGCTGACGTCGATCACCTTCAGCCTGTTCGGCTTCGTGATCGGGATCTGGGCCGACAGCTTCGAGAAGCTGCAGCTCGTGCCGCTCCTGATCATCACGCCGCTCACGTTCCTCGGCGGCAGCTTCTATTCGGTCGACATGCTGCCGCCCGCGTGGCGCATCGTCACGCTGTTCAACCCGATCGTCTATCTGATCAGCGGCTTCCGCTGGTCGTTCTACGGGCTGGCCGACGTGCACGTGGGGATCAGCCTCGCGGCGACCTCGCTGTTCCTCGCGATCCTGCTTGCAGTCGTCGCGTGGATGTTCCGCACCGGCTACAAGCTGAAGAACTGACGCGGCTCGGCCAAGGGGGCGCCGCGGTTCGCGGATTCGGGGCCGCGCTGCTAGACTGGATCGGAAGATCGACTGCTGCCGTCTGCCGCGCCGCAACCCGCGACGCGCGGACGGCCCGGCTCCCTTCCCTGCGCGAGGATCCCCGATGAGCGCCTCCCGAATCGACGTCGTCCGCGACGGCCTGTTTCGCGCCACGTCCTACGTCGAAACGCTGAACCTGAGCTTCAGCCAGTTCTTCGTACGATCGACGCACGGCGACGTGCTGTGCGTCGAAACGGGCACCCGTTCCAATTTCACCCAACTGAGCGCGGCACTCAACACCATCGGCATCGCGCCATCGATGGTCAGCAGCGTGATCGTCCCGCACTTCGAGGCCGACGAAATGGGCGCGCTGCCCGACTTCCTCGCGGCCAACCCGGCGCTCGTCGCGTACGGGCATCCGATGTGTACCTGGGGGCTTGCCGACGTATTCGGCGTACATGCGGTTCCGCTGACGGACGGTGAACCGAGGACGCTGTCGGGCATCGACGTCGTGCCGGTCTTCACGAAACACGTGCATCAGTGGGATTCGCTCGTCGTGTACCTGCCGGCGTACAAGGCGCTGCTGTCGTCGGACATCCTGATGCGCTTCGGCAGGGAGGAAACCGACGACCCGCTGCCGGCGATCCTCGACGCGATCACGCGCTCGGACTACCTGCCGTCGCTCGCGCACCTGGCGAGCGCACTGCGCCGCATCCAGGCGCTCGATCTCGACATCATCCTGCCGATGCACGGCCCGGCGATCACGCACGACATTGCGCGCGTGATCGCCGGTGTGATCGCGCATTGCGACGCGGCCGCGGCATAGCGCACGCGCTGTCGCGTGCGGCAGCCGGCAGCCCGTCGCCGGTCAGGCGCCGGTCACGACGAATTCGGCGGACGCCTTGCTCTGGACCGCGGCCATCACCGCGAGTTCGCGCTTGCTGCGCGGCTCGCCGGCCACGACGCCCGTCGCATGCTTGGCCTTCGCGCCGAGCGGAAAGAACACGAACGACGCGCCGGCCGGCGCATCCGGCTCTGCCCGCAGGCGTTTGTTCAGAATCTTCAGGTACTTTTTCTTCGAGACTTCCTTCGTTGCCATGGCGCCCTCCGCATGAACGTAATGCAGACCAGCATACCAGTTTTGACCGGCGGCTCCAGCGCGCCGCGGCACGATCGACCCGTACCGGAATCAACCGGCTTGCGCGACTCGCCGCGTCATCGGGCATCGAGATTTTTTTTCGCGCGATGTCGATTCGCGCGATCGTCGCGCGTCGTAGTGTCGTAACCGATCGATTTGCCGTCCGCACGGCCGGCCGGTCGCGGATCTTCCCTTTCCCGTTCAAGGAGTCACAACGATGCGCGTCATGGTAATCGTCAAGGCAACGGCCATTTCCGAATCGGGCGCGATGCCCGATACCGAACTGCTGGCCGCGATGGGCCAGTACAACGAGGAACTCGTGAAGGCCGGCGTGATGCTGGCCGGCGAAGGGCTGCACCCGAGTTCGCGCGGCAAGCGCGTGCACTTCTCCGGCAAGGACCGGACCGTCATCGACGGCCCGTTCGCCGAAACCAAGGAACTGATCGCCGGCTACTGGCTGTGGCAGGTCGACTCGATGGAAGAAGCCGTCGAATGGGTCAAGCGCTGTCCGAACCCGATGCCGATCGAATCGGACATCGAGATCCGCCAGGTGTTCTCGCCCGAGGATTTCGGCGCGGAATTCACGCCCGAGCTGCAGGAGCAGGAAGCGCGGCTGCGCGCGCAACTCGGCGACGGCCCGAAGGCGCCGCCGGCCGGGAACTGACGGATCGCACTGACCTGCCCGCCGGGCGGGCCGCCTCGCAGCCGTGCGCGGCGGCCCGCCCGGAAAGTCTCGGGTCGATCGCGCCCCGGCACCGCGCCACCCGCCGTTCCAGCCTGCCCTTCGGCGCTTTTTTTTCACCTCCGTTGTCGATTTCCCTGCTTGCCGGCCGTCCTGATGTCGTAAGCCCGTTCGCCTTGCGGCGGACGATCATTCGACCACCCACCCCAAGGAGATACGACCATGCGCGTCCTGGTAATCGTCAAGGCCACCGCCGATTCCGAATCCGGCCGGATGCCCGACCCTGAAATGTTCGCTGCGATGGGCCGCTTCAACGAGGAGCTGGCGAAGGCCGGCATCCTGCTGATCGCCGACGGCTTGCAGCCGAGCATGCGCGGCAAGCGCGTCCACTTTGCCGGCAAGAACCGCACCGTCATCGACGGCCCGTTCGCCGAAACGAAGGAGCTCGTCGCCGGCTTCTGGCTGTGGCAGGTGAAATCGATGGAAGAAGCGGTCGAATGGGTGAAGCGCTGCCCGAATCCGATGCGCGGCGACTCCGACATCGAAATCCGCCCGCTGTTCGAAGCCGAGGACTTCAGCCCGGCATTCACGGCCGAACTGCAGGCGCTGAAAGCGACACTGAGCGCGCAAGCCGAGGCCGGGAAGCGCACGTAAGCCGTGCGGCGTCTGGCGACTCCACATGACCGCCGGGCGCCTTCGCTACCCGCCGACGCGTGCATGGCTCACGCGCGATTGCGCGGCACCGCGAGCCGCTCGACCGCCCCAGCGGTCACGTCCCTGAACATCCCGGCATTGCCGTACGCCCGCGCGGCAAGCATTGCGCCATAGACCAGCGACACGAACGTCGCGGCCTCGGTCTGCACCGACACGCCCGGCTGCACGACGCCGTCTTTCACGCCGGTGTCGAGCACGCGCACCAGCCACGCCGCAAGGTCGTCGAAATGCGCCTTCACCGCCCGCGCGACTTCGTCGGGCAGCGCCGGCAACTCCGCGCCGAGCATGCCGGCGACGCAGAACGGCGCGCTGTCGTCCGCGATGCAGCGTTCCCAGTAGCCGATGTATGCGCGCATCTGCACCAGCGCGTCGGCACCGCTCGCGTCGAGCAACGCCATGTCGGCATCGAATTTCGCCTGCGACTGCTGCAGCACGGCGACCGCCAGATCCGCCTTCGTCGGAAAGTGGTGGTGAATGCTCGCCTTCCTGATGTCGATCGCCTCGGCGATGTCGGCATAACTGAACCCGCTGTAGCCGCGCCGCATGATCAGTTGCCGCCCGGCTTCGAGTATGCGCCCCGCCGTACTGTCCCCTGATACCGTCATCTTGCCTACCATCTAGTCGGATGAAAAACACGGATAGTTTACCTCCCTGAGATACTCTTTTCCAGCCGTGATTTCTTCTTGCACGTCATCCTACCTACTAGTAGGATGACTTCATCGACGGAACAAGACGCCTGTCGATATCCGACGGTTCCTACCCTGTCTTCCTTCTGGAGAATGAAAATGAAGCGCTTTTCCCAAGTCCGCCAGATCGCCGCGGCACTCGCCCTGACCGCCGCCGCACTCGGCTCGCATGCGGCCGTCGCCGCCCCCGTCAAGAACGTCGTGCTGGTTCATGGCTACTTCGCCGACGGCTCTGGCTGGCAAGCCGTCTCGAACATCCTGACACGTGACGGCTACAAGGTTTCCGTCGTGCAGCAGCCGGAAACGTCGTTCGACGACGACGTGAAGGCAACCCGGCGCGTCGTCGACGCGCAGGACGGCCCGAGCATCCTCGTCGGCCATAGCTACGGCGGCGCGGTGATCACCGAAGCCGGCAACGACGACAAGGTCGCGGGCCTCGTCTACGTCGCAGCATTCCAGCCCGACACCGGCGAAAGCCCGCTCGAACTGACCAGGAAGACGCCGCCCGCGACAAAGGCGATCAAGGCCACCGAAGACGGCCATCTGTATTTCGACGAAGCGTCGTTCCATGCCGACTTCGCGGCCGACGTGCCGGCCGCCCAAGCGAAATTCATGGCGATCTCGCAAGTCACGCCGGCCGCGCAGTCGTTCGGCGTGCCGATCACGCACGCCGCATGGCGGACGAAGCCGAGCTGGGCGGTGGTCGCCACCGCGGACCGCGCGATCAACCCCGAGCTCGAACGCTTCATGACGCAACGCGCCGGCAGCAAGACGATCGAACTCAAGTCGAGCCATGTCGCCTACATCTCGCATCCCGCTGAAGTCGCGAAGCTGATCGAACAGGCAGCCCGGGGCACCGGCAAGGAGTAATGCAGCGCGTTGCCCGAAGCGCTCCGGTTGACGCCGTCGGTCCAGTAACGTATCGTTTTGACACGTTACTGGACCGACAAACGCTTTCCACCATGCATTCCCGTTTCGACCGCTTTCGCGCGACGCCGCTCGGCACGCAACTCGAAGCGCTGATCGCGCGGCCTGAGCGCTATGTCGAATTCGCGGCGCTGTCGCGTGTCGGCGTCGCCGCGATCGGCGCGATCCAGCACGAAATCGCGCACAAATTTCCCGAAATCGAAGCCGATACGACGGCCCGGCAGTTCTGCGGCGCGATGGTCGCCGACGTGATGCGCCGCCACGGGCATGACGTCGTGCAGGCGCGCGGCCGGATCGGCGGCGCGTTGTTCAGCTACGGCGCGGTATTCAGCGCATTTCCGCGGGTGCTGCCGTTCGCCGACGTCGTCGTCGAGCTGGCCGCGATGCCCGCGCGGATCGCCGCGTATGCCGCGCACTTTCCCGCCGTGCTCGTCACACGCCGCCCGGCCGGCACGGGCTTCTCGCTCGTCGAGCACGCATGCCACCTGCGCGACCTCGACGCGGTGTTCGCCGAACGCATCGAAGTCGTGCGCGCGCACGAATTGCCGGTGATCGCCTCCGTCGACGGGACGGCACTCGCCGCGCAGCGCGACTATCTGGCGCAGCCGCTCGACGACGCGCTTGCCACGTTCCGCGCCGGTCGCGCCGCGCTGTGCGCGACGGCCGCCGCGCTGCAACCGTCGGAACTGGCGCGCTGCGGGCTGCGCGACGGCATCCGCCGGATGTCGCTCGACGAACTCGTGCGCGAGCTGCTCGACCACGATCGCACCCACGTGCTCGAACTCGACGAACTGCTCGCCGAACTCGAATTGCCGCCCCTTCCGTCGTCGACCGTCCAATGAGCCTGCCCGCCCCGCCCGTCGTCTTCGTCCACGGTTTCATCGGCACGTTCGACGTGCCCGCATGGCCCGGCCCGCATCTCGCCCCCGACCTGCTCGGCTACGGCATCCATCGCGACACGCCGTTCGACGCGATCACGCTCGCCGCGCAGGTCGAGCATCTGCGGCAGGCTGTCGACACGCACTACGGCGCGCAGCCGGTCGATCTCGTCGGTCACTCGGTCGGCGGCGCGATCGCGATGCTGTTCGCCCATGCCCATCCGGCGCGCGTGCGCCGGATCGTCAACGTCGAAGGCAACTTCACGCTCGACGACGCATTCTGGTCGGCGTCGGTCGGCCGCATGTCGCCCGCGCAAGCCGACGCGATGCTCGACGGCCTGCGCAGCGATCCATCCGGCTGGCTGCGCGGCGCGATCGACGAACCGTCGCCGCGCCAGCTCGACGACGCGCGCCGCTGGCTCGCGCATCAGCCGGCGTCGACGCTGCGCGCGATGGGACGCTCGGTGGTCGCGACGACGGGCGAACCCGGCTATCTGCAGCTGCTGGCCGAAGTATTCGAGCGCCATCCGGTGTGGCTCGTCGCCGGCGATCGCTCGCGCGCGGGCTGGCACGTGCCGGACTGGGCGCTCGCGCGCTGCGCCGGCTTCGAGACGATCGCCGGCTGCGGGCACCTGATACCGGCCGAGCGGCCCGCCGCGTTCCGGGAGGCGCTGGCGCGCTGCCTCGGCTGACGCGCGCGGCCGCCGGACTGGGCGCCGGCCACCTGACAACTCGTAGGATTCGCCGAAATTTGGCTGAAAGGCACGGTTGCTAGAGTCGCCAAACAGGGTTTTCCCGATGCCCGACTGCCGAACGGAAACGACACATGCGAGGCTCCATGAACCTGATCCGCACGTTCTGGCTACTGCTGCTGCTCGCCGTCGCGGGCCCGGCCCTCGCCTTTCAGACGCGGGTCGTCGCGATCCCGAGCGCGGCGATGAACGAGACGCTGAAGGCGACCGTCGTGCTGCCGGACGACTATGCGCGCCTGCGCCACGGGCCTGAACGCGCCGTCGAGCGCTTTCCGGTCGTCTACCTGCTGCACGGCTCCGGCGGCGACCACACCGACTGGACCGCGAACACGCGGATCGCCGCGCTGGCCGATCGCCATCACGTGATCCTGGTGATGCCCGACGGCGGACACGAAAGCTGGTACATCGACAGCCCGTTCGACTCGGGCAGCCGCTACGAAACCTTCGTCGGCGACGAAGTCGTGTCGTATGTCGACATGCACTTCAGAACCATCGCGACCAAGGGCGCACGTGCGATCACCGGGCTCAGCATGGGCGGCTTCGGCGCGCTGCGCATCGCGCTCGACCGGCCCGACACGTTCGGCGCGGTCGGCAGCATCAGCGGCGCGGTCGATCCGCGCTGCTGCGAGGACGAGCCCGGCATCGACCACGTGTTCGGCGATCCCGTCCGCCATCCGTCGTTCTGGAACCGCAACGCGATCGTCGAAAGCGCGCGCGCGTTCGTCCGTGCGCATCTCGACCTGACGATCGACTGCGGCCGCGACGACTCGTTCGTCAGCTCGAACCGCACGCTGCATCAACGACTCGTCGCACTCGGCGTGCCGCACGACTATGCGGAGCGTCCGGGCGGTCACACGTGGGACTACTGGGCGCACGCGATCCGCTACCAGATGCAGTTCTTCGCGACGTCGTTCCAGCACGGCGGCTACGCGTAGGATCCGCCCACCCGTGTCGCGCGCCGTCCGGCCGGCGTGACGCGGACAGCCCGACGCGCATCGCGCTGCCGCGCCCGTGGGTCGTCGCAGCGCGCGACGGACCCGATGGTAGGATGCGCAGGCATCGACCACCCGACTTCCTCCATGCCGCGCGACAACTTTGCGGACCTGCTCGCCTTCATCGCCGTCGCGCGCGAGCGCAGCTTCACGCGCGCGGCCGCCCGGCTCGGCGTGTCGCAATCCGCACTCAGCCACACGATCCGCTCGCTCGAGACGCGTCTCGGTGTGCGGCTGCTCACGCGCACGACGCGCAGCGTGGCGCCGACCGAAGCCGGCGAGCGCCTGCTGCTCAACCTCGCGCCGCGCTTCGACGAAATCGAGGCCGAACTGTCGGCGCTCGCGGAACTGCGCGACAAACCGGCCGGCACCGTGCGCATCAACGCGACCGACTACGTGATCCGCACGCTGCTGTGGCCAAAGCTGTCGCCGATCCTGCTCGACTACCGCGACCTCAAGGTCGAGTTCGTAACCGACTACGGGCTCTCCGACATCGTCGCGGAACGCTTCGACATCGGCGTGCGGCTGGGAGACCAGGTCGCGAAGGACATGATCGCGGTGCGCATCTCGCCCGACCTGAAAATGGCGATCGTCGGCGCGCCCGCGTATTTCGCGCAACGCGAGCACCCCGCGACGCCGCAGGATCTCGTCGCGCACGACTGCATCAACCTGCGGCTGCCGACTCACGGCGCGCTGTACGCGTGGGAACTCGCGCGCGGCGACGACACGCTGCAGGTGCGCGTCGACGGCCAGGTCACGTTCAACGGCACCTATGAAATGCTCGACGCGGCGCTCGCAGGCTACGGCCTTGCGTACGTGCCGGCCGAACTCGCCGCGCCGCACGTCGGTACCGGCAGGCTCGTCAGCGTGCTCGACGACTGGTGTCCCACCTTTCCCGGCCACCACCTGTACTACGCGAGCCGGCGGCAATCGTCGCGGGCTTTCGCGCTGATCGTCGACGCGCTGCGCCATCCCGGCCATTCATGAACCGGTTCGATAAGTGCATGCGCATTCCTGGGGATTATCGATAGCGCGTCGGTGGCTACCATCGTCGATGTCTTCCACGTCCTCCGGAGCCCTCGATGTCCGAACCGACTTCCGCCGCGCGCCAGGCCTTCGGCGCAATCGCGCCGGCTCTCGCCGACTACACCGACAACGTGCTGTTCGGCGACGTGTGGCAGCGCCCCGGCCTGTCGCCGCGCGATCGCAGCCTGATCACGGTCGCGAGCCTCGTCGCGCTGTATCGCGTGAACGAACTGCCGTTCCATCTGAAGAAGGCGCTCGACAACGGCATCACGCGCGACGAGCTGATCGAGGCGATCACGCATCTCGCGTTCTATTCGGGCTGGCCGACCGCCAGCTCGGCGCTACCGATCGCGAAGCGCGTGTTCGACGAAGCAGGCGTGTGAGCGCCACATCCGGACCGCACGCTCATTCAACCGACTTCAATCGACGCGGGCGCTCGCCCGCATGGAGCTTCACCATGGATTACCGCTATCTCGGGCGCAGCGCGCTGAAAGTGTCGCCGCTGTGTCTCGGCGCGATGATGTTCGGCGGCGAGACCGACGAAGCGACGTCGACGCGCATCATCGACAAGGCGTTCGACCAGGGCATCAACTTCATCGACACGGCCGACGTCTATCACGCCGGACGCTCGGAACAAATCGTCGGCCGTGCGATCGCGCGGCATCGCGACAGGTGGGTCGTCGCGACGAAGTTCGGCTTTCCGGCCGGTCCGGACGCGGGGCCGAACCGTCAAGGCCAGTCGCGCAAATGGATCTGCGAATCGGTCGACGCGAGCCTGAAGCGGCTCGGCACCGATTACATCGACATCCTCTATTTCCACCGCGCGCTGACCGATGCGCCGCTCGAAGAAGGGATGCGCGCGGTGGCAGACCTGATCCGGCAAGGCAAGGTGCGCTACGTCGGGCTGTCGAACTTCAAGGGCTGGCGCATCGCCGAGATCGTGCGCCTCGCCGACCAGCTCGGCATCGATCGCCCAGTGGCGAGCGAACCGTTGTACAACCTCGTCGATCGCACGGCCGAGGTCGAACAGTTGCCGGCGGCCGCGCATTACGGCATCGGCGTCGTGCCGTACAGCCCGCTCGCGCGTGGCGTGCTGACCGGCAAATACACGCCCGGCGCGCAGCCGCCCGCCGATTCGCGCGCGGGCCGTGGCGACCGGCGCATCCAGCAGACGGAATGGCGGCCCGAGTCGCTGCACATCGCGCGGCAGGTGGCCGAGCACGCGGCCGCGCGCGGCACGACGTCGGTCGCGTTCGCGCTCGCCTGGGTGATGAAGAACCGGATCGTCAGCTCGACGATCGCCGGGCCGCGCACCGAAGCGCACTGGGACAGCTACATCGATGCGTTGACGCTCGAACTCGGCCCCGACGACGAACGCTTCGTCGATTCGCTGGTGCCGCCCGGACATGCGTCGACACACGGGTACACGGATCCCGGTTATCCGGTCGAAGGGCGGAAGGTTTGATGTTCGTCTGCTGAAACCGGGTGCGCGCCGCCCGACTGCACGATGCGACGGGTGTAATGGCCGGTTGGCGGAGGATGAGCGACTGACATGCCGGACGTTGTCGTCCGGCATGCTGGTACGTCGGCACGCCAACGAACGTCGCATGACGCGGCGAAACGATCAGAACGAAAAACGGCAGACAACCGCGGCCGAAGCAAAAGCAGAGGCCGCGAATTCAGTTCAGTTGTTCAGTTGCCGCGCGCGGCGTCGGCGCCCACCACGCGATCGAAGAATTCCTGCGCGCGCGCCAGTTCGTCGAGCGCGCGATCGAGGCGCGACATCGCAAGTGCATAGTCGGCCGACGAGATGTCGTCGTCGCTTTCGCCGCGCACGGCGCGAAACGCCTGGTCGACGTTGCGCGTCGCCTCGACGAAGCGTTGCGCGGCCCGGGCTTCCCGCGAACAGGTGTGGGTCGACATCGACACTTCTCCCTCAGGGTTGCTGTGTGAAGCAAGCCGACGCCCAGTGTGCGTGGTGCGCATGTCGGCGGCGTGAACGACGGCAAGCCGCCTGTCGATGCACGGCCACCGCGCGGCACGCTTCGTGGCGATTGTCGCTCCGCACCCGCCGATCCGCTACGGCGAGATTGCAACAAATTCTTGCGCGCGCCGAGATGGCGGCCACACGCATGCGCGTCGTTGCACGCGCATTCATCTGCCCTGCCTCGCGTCACGCGCCGCGCACCGGCGGCGCGAACGTCATGCGCGCCCGATGCGCGGATGCGCGAGACCGCCGAACGCGGCCGCTTCGCCGGGCGACAGATCGAACAGATCGCCGGTGAGCTCGCCCGGATGCTCGGCCGCGGGCCGGCTGCGCAGCCGCGCGACATGCGTGGGCGCGACGTAGGCAGCCGCCGTTTCGATCGGCGGCACGTCGAACAGGTCGCGCGTGACGCCGCGCACGGCATCCGTCGGCGAACGGCCGCGCAAGCGCGCGACCAGTTCGACGAAGCGGTCGAAATCGCCGGCGCGCGTCGCCTTGTTCACTTCGGCGAGATCGCGCGCCTTCAGCACGCACGGCTGTGCGAGCCGCACGAAATACGGTGCCTCGAGTTCGACCGACAGCGCGAGCGGATAGCTCTTGCCGGTTTGTTCCTTCGCGCGCCCGATGCAGTCGACCACGGCCGCGCCCTGCGCGACGCCGAGCGGCTTGCCCGTGCTCACGCTGCGCAGGTGATCGGGGCACACGCGCAGTTGCGTGCCGACCGTCAGCGCGGTGGACGATGCGCAGACGAGCGCGTAGTGCTGTTCGCGACGCCGGCCCGACGGCAGCGTCGCGCGGCTTGCAATGAACGTGTGCGGCGGCAGCGGCCGCACCTGGCCGCTGGCGTCGACCCAGGCATTCCACAGCAGCGCGTCCTCGCGCTTGCGCTCGCCCGGCCGCGTGCGCGACGCAACCGGCGAGAACAGCGCGAGCAGCGAGCCCGTGCGATGCGCGGCGACTTGCGCGCTGCTGCCGAGCGGCTGGTTGATGCCCCACAGAAAACGCCCGCCTCCGAGCCGGCGCTCCCATTCCTTGCGGAGCACGACGGTCGGCAGTTCCTCGCCGGACTCGGTACCGATCTTCGTCCAGCAGAACGTGGGAGGGAGGTGTTTCAGTGTCATCAACTTTCTCGGGATACAGCCTCGCTGGTGACAGCAAGCCCATTCAACAACCGTAACTGTATAGGTATAATGCATCGTATGGAAGCCCCGGATCACGATTTTCCTGTACAAGACCTGTTACGCCGTCTGATGGCGGACACGCGCTCGTCCAGCGAAATTGCGCGACTTTCCGGGGTCAGCCAGCCGACCGTGTCGCGGCTGCGGCTGTCGAACGGGCATCGGCTGCGGCGCAGCGCGCCATTCAACAAGCTATGCAGTTTCTACGGCGTCGATACCGGCCCGGCGCGCCGCCGCTACAACGACCTGCTGCGCGACGCGATCGTCGACGCGTGGGACGGCTCCGACGAGCACGGGCGCGCACTGCTGGTCGTGATTCAAGGGTTGAAGGATCTGCAGGCGAAGGCGGATGACGGGTGACGGCGCGCGCGGGCGTTGATCAATGGAAGGAAGACCGGGAGCATCCGGCGATGCGGGCGGTGGCGAATGCGATTCGTCACCGCCCGTTTTGCTTGGGGCGACAGGACGCGAAGCAACGGCAAGCGCGTCGCCGCACATGCGCGAGGTCATCGCACTATGCGCGCCGCATCGGCATGCGCATCGAAACTTTTTTACCTACAGTTAAAAAAGTTTGACACGCCGTTTTCGCTGAGATAACTTTTGCGCAAGCTTCCGGAAAGCAAACGCGAACCGGCAAGCCATCACGATGCGCGGCGCGGCCGAAACCGCCGATCCGTTTCATTCCGTCGCCGCACGCGCGTCGCGTCGTGTTTTTTCGCAGCGCAGCACCGCAGCTCGCAACATCCCCGTCTCATCGAATGATGTCGTTCCGTTTCATCTGGAAGGACGCGTGGCATGCGCGCATTTGATTCGTAGTCCTGCATGACTGCAATGCACTGCCGCCGCTTTCCGGCCGGGATCGCGCCCGGCGTTGTCCCGATGGTGCAGTTTCCCCTTCGTCGCATGCAGTAATCGGCCCGGCCCGCAGGGGGCGTATCGCGGAACGGTCGTATCCACACAATCAAAAGAACGAGGTCGGCAATGCAATTTCATATCAGAGGATCGCGCAGCGCATGGCTACCCGCGCTCGTTGCGGCCGCGACGCTCGCCGCGTGCGGCGGTGACGACGGCGGCAGCGTGGCAGGCGTCTCCGCGCTCGCGCAAAATCAACAGGACGAGGCCGCTGCATCGGCGGCCGGCGCTCAATCGCTCGCAGCGCGCGTGTCGCCGTCCGGCGTCCCGTACGCGAACCCGGCGAGCGGCGGACGCTACAAACCGGTGATCAGCAACGGCCAGGTACAGCCGTCGCTGTCGGGCGGCACGATCGAGGAAAACGCGTGGATCGACACGCCGGTCGACTCCGACGGCGACGGCACGCGCGACCGCATTCACGTGCGCATCGTGCGTCCGTCCGAAACCGCCAACGGCGCGCGCACGCCGGTCATCGTGCTCGCGAGCCCGTACTACGCGGGGCTTGCCGACAGCCCGAACCACGATGTCGACGTCGAGCTCGACGGCTCGCCGCATCCCGTTGCGACGGCCGCCGCCCCCGGCAGCACGTCCACGCGGATCATGGCCGCCGCGCCGCAAGTGCGGATGCTGCAGCAGCTCGAGGCGGCCGCGGCCGGCCGTTCGTGGATCGAGGGCTACTTCATTCCGCGCGGCTTCACCATCGTCTATGCGGACTCGCTCGGCACCGCCGGCTCCGACGGCTGCCCGACGATCCTCACGCGCGACGAATCCGTCGCGATGGCGTCGGTGATCCGCTGGCTCGGCCGCGATGCGACCGCGAAGGATGCGAGCGGCAAGGCAGTCGTCGCGAGCTGGTCGACGGGCCACGTCGGCATGTACGGCGTGTCGTACGACGGCACGCTGCCGAAGATGGTCGCGAGCCTGCGCACCCGCGGGCTCGATGCGATCGTGCCGATTGCCGGGTTGTCCAACATGTACGGCTACTATCGCTCGGGCGGCCTCGTGCGCGCGCCGCAGGGCTATCAGGGCGAGGACGTCGACGTCTACATCAAGGCGCTGCTGACGAATGCGCATCCGGAGCGCTGCACGCACCTGGTCGACGAAGCGCTGCAGCAGGAAGACCGCAAGACGGGCGACTATTCGCCGTTCTGGGCCGCGCGCGACATCCCGACCGAGCGCGCCGTCGCGCCGGCACTCGTCGCGCAAGGGTTGACCGACGACAACGTGCGCGTCGACCAGTCGACGTCGTGGTATCTCGCGATGCGGCGTCAGGGCGTGCCGACGCAGCTGTGGCTGCATCGCCTGAAGCACACCGACCCGACCCGCGTGCCGGCGATGGCCGATGCGTGGACCGCCGAGGTGAACCGCTGGTTCACGCGCTACCTGATCGGCGTCGACAACGGCGTCGAACGCGATCCGCGCGCGGTGGTCGCGCAGGCCGACGGCACGCTGCTGAAGGAAACCGACTGGGCCGCGCGGCGCGCCACGCCGGTCGCGTATTTCGCGGGCGGCGACGGCACGGGCACCGGCACGCTGTCGCGGCTGCCGAGCGGCGGCCCGCTCGCGCGCTTCACCGACGATGCGTCGATTCCCGCGCTCACGCTGGCGAACGCGCCGACCGGCGAGCATCGCAGCCGCTTCGAGACGACTCCGTTCACGACCGCGACGCGCCTGTCCGGCTCCGCGACCGCCCGCGTGCGGCTGACCTTCACCGGCGTCGCGAACGTGACGGCGCTGCTGGTCGACCGCGCACCGGACGGCACGGCGACGATCGTCTCGCGGGCATGGACCGATCCGCGCAACCGCGTGTCGGACTGGATCTCGGCGCCGGTGCTGCCGGGCATGCCGTATGACCTGAAGCTGACGTTCATGCCGCGCGACTACACGCTCGAAGCGGGTCACAGGCTCGGCCTCGTCGTGCTGTCGAGCGACAACGAGGCGACGCTGCGGCCGGCACCGGGCACGGGGCTCGCGCTCGACCCGGCAGGAACGTCGGTGACGGTGCCGCTGGTGTCGTCCTGACCCGGCGCACGCAAAACGGGCGCGGTGGCCCAAAGGATGCGCGTGCGATCGTGAACGATCGCACGCGCCCGAATCCACACGAAACGCACCCTGGGCGCCACGCGGCGATGCTGCACCGTTGCGTGGCGCCGTTCTTCATCGGCAACGCGGCTCAGCCCGCCGCAAGACGCCTGGGCACGACATCCGGCCACACGTTCGCGCGCTCGACGAGTTGATCGTCGCCGGTATGTTCGCGGGGTTGGCGGCCGACCCCGCCGCGCCTCGGCACGAAGGGTACGGCAGCGATAGTCATCGATCGTCTCCATGAACGGCACACGTCCGGCAGCAGCCGGACGGCATGGAGTGCGATGTCATTGCAGCGGGATCGACGTTCCGGCGCCGAATGGCCGGCCATGATGCGAATTTTTCCGATTTTCGCGTGCGGGTTGCGGATACATGCCCGCGCGCCGCACGGACCACACTCACAGCGGCGTCAGCACCGCCTCCCCGGCGAAATGCCGCGCCGCATTGTCGAGAAACTGCTGGACCGAGCGATCGAGCGCCTCCGGCGACCAGCCGCCCATGTGCGGCGTCAACACGATATTGTCGAGCGCCGTCAGCGCGCGCGGCGGCTCCGGCTCGCCTTCGTACACGTCGAGCCCCGCGCCCGCGATGCGCCGTTCGCTCAGCGCATCCGCCAAAGCGGCGGTATCGACAACGCTGCCGCGCGACACGTTGACGAGAAACCCGCCGGGGCCGAGCGCATCGAGCACCGCGCGGTCGATCAGGTGACGCGTGCCCGCGCCGCCCGGCGTCGCGACGATCAGGAAATCGGCCCATTGCGCGAGCGCCTCGACGCGCTCGAAATAGCGATACGGAACATCTTTCCCGGAACGGTTGTGATAACCGATCTCGATGTCGAAGCCGGCCGCGCGCCGCGCGCATTTCTCGCCGATCTTGCCGAGCCCGACGATACCGAGCTTCTTGCCCGACACGTTCGGCGGCATCGGCAGCGCGTCGCGCCATACGCCCGCGCGGGTCTTCGCATCGAGTTGCACGACGTTGCGCACCGCCGCCAGCAGCAGCGCGAACGCATGATCGGCAACGCAATCGTCGTTGGTGCCCGCGCCCGTCACCACGGTGATGCCGCGCGCCTTCGCATGCGCGACGTCGATGTGCTCGTAGCCGGCGCCGAGCGCGCTGACGAACGTGAGCTGCGGCAGACGATCGATTTCGGCGGCTGTCAGGCCCGTGCTGCCGTTGGTCAACACCGCGCGAATCGTGCGGCCGTGTTCGGCGATCGCGCGCTCGCGTTCCTCGGCGGTCGGTGCATGGTGGACGTCGTACGACGCGGCGATCTGGCGGTGCGCGTCGTCGCGCAGCGCGATAAGGACCAGTAGCTCGGGTTTCATGTCAGCAAGTGTCCGCAGGCGGGAATGCGCTCCAGTGTAACAACGGCGTGCGACGCATGCGGGTTACCCCCACGCGTGCTGTGGACGTGCCGCCGCACGCGGTTTGCCAAAGCCGACTCAGTCAAGTAACTTTCGGCGTACGTCCCCGTTCTGGAGAAAGGCCCCGATGAAGCTCGCCCTGCCCGCCCGCATCCTGGGCCTCGCGTTCGCCGCCGCAGTCGTCGCACCCGGCGCGCACGCCGACACGCCCGTCGTGGTGTCATCGAAAATCGACACCGAAGGCAACCTGCTCGGCAACGTCATCGCACAGGTGCTGAAGGCCCACGGCATCCCCGTCACCGAAAAGATCGCGCTCGGCACGACCCCGATCGTGCGCAAGGCGCTCACGAGCGGCGAGATCGACATCTACCCCGAATACACGGGCAACGCGGCGTTCTTCTTCAACAAGGCCGACGATCCCCTGTGGAAGAACGCGAGCCAGGGCTACGACACCGCGAAGAAGCTCGACTACGCGGCGAACCATCTCGTCTGGCTGACGCCGGCGCCCGCGAACAACACGTGGGGCGTCGCCGTGCTCGCGCCGGTCGCGCAAGCGCAGCACCTGAAGACCTTCTCCGACTTCGGCAAGTGGATCGCGGGCGGCGGCAAGCTGAAGCTCGCGGCATCGGCCGAGTTCGTGAACAGCGCGTCCGCGCTGCCGTCGTTCGAAAAGGCATACGGCTTCAAGCTGAAACCCGATCAGCTCGTCGTGCTGTCGGGCGGCGACACGGCCGCGACGATCAAGGCCGCCGCGAACCAGACCGACGGCGTAAACGCGGCGATGGTGTACGGCACCGATGGCGGCATCTCGTCGAGCGGCCTCGTCGTGCTCGACGACGACAAGCACGTGCAGCCCGTCTATGCGCCGACGCCAGTGATTCGCGAAGCCGTGCTGAACGCGCATCCGCAAATCGCCGACTTCCTGAAACCCGTGTTCGCGAGCCTCGACCTGAAGACGCTGCAGACGCTGAACGCGCGCATCCAGATCAACGGCGAACCGGCGGCCGGCGTGGCCAAAAGTTACCTGAAGTCGAAAGGCTTCGTTAAGTGACGGGTCGCGCGGTGGCGTCCGCGCGACGCATCACGCTCGACAAGGTCGGTATCCTGATCGGTGTCCTGACGATCGTGGCGGTGTTCGGCATGCCGTTCATGGTGCTGCGGCCGAACCGCATCGCGGCCGGCACGGGGCTGTCGGTATTCGCCGCGCTGCCCGCCGTGCAGGGTGCCGCGCTCGCCGCGCTGTGGCTCGTCGGCGCGTTGTGGGCGATGACGGCGAGCCGTCCCGCCTGGCGGCTCGCGGCCGGCTGCACGTGGCTCGCGACGCTGGCCTACGCGGTCGGTGCGGCCGCGACGCACGCCGTCGCCGCCGACGACGCGCTCGCACGCGTGTCGCCCGCGGCGGGCGTGTGGCTGCTGCTGTTCGCGTGGGCCGTGCTCGTCGCCGACGCGCTCGCGCGGCTCGCCTTCGGCCCGTGGCGACGCCTCGTCGCGCTCGCCGTCGCCATGGCAGCGATATCGCTGCCGCTCGCGAGCGGCTGGTGGGACGGCCTGTCCGTGATGCGCGAATACGCGGTGCGCAGCGACGACTTCTGGCGCGAGGCGATCCGGCACGTCGCGCTCGCGGGCGGCTCGGTCGCGGCCGCGCTCGTCGCGGGCCTGCCGCTCGGCATCGCGTGCGCGCGGGTCGCGCCGGTGCGCACCGTCGTGATGCCGGTGCTCAATATCGTGCAGACGATCCCGAGCATCGCGATGTACGGGCTGATGATGGCGCCGCTCGGCCTGCTCGCCGCGCACGTGCCGCTCGCGGCCGCGCTCGGCATCCGCGGGATCGGCGTCGCGCCGGCCGTGCTCGCGCTGTTTCTCTACTCGCTGCTGCCGATCGCGTCGAGCGTCGTGGTCGGGCTCGAGCAGGTGCCGCCGCACGTGACCGAAGCAGCACGCGCGATGGGCATGACGCGCGCGCAGCGGCTGCTGCGCGTCGATCTCGTGCTCGCGTTGCCGGTGATCCTGAGCGGCGTGCGCATCGTGCTGGTGCAGAACATCGGCCTGACCGCGGTCGCCGCGCTGATCGGCGGCGGCGGGTTCGGCATCTTCATCTTCCAGGGAATCGGGCAATCGGCCGCCGATCTCGTGCTGCTCGGCGCGATCCCGACGATCGCGCTCGCGCTGGCGGCCGCCGTCGTGTTCGAAGCCGCGACCACGCTCGCGAAGGGACGTACCGCATGATCGAGATCGAACGCATCGGCAAACGCTTCGGCGACGTCGTCGCCGTCGACGACGTATCGATGACGATGAAGCAAGGCACGATCACCGCGCTCGTCGGCGCATCGGGCAGCGGCAAGTCGACGCTGCTGCGGATGATCAACCGGCTGATCGCGCCGACCGGCGGCACGATCCGCATCGACGGCGTCGACACCGCGAGCGTGCCGCCCGAGCAGCTGCGGCGTCGCATCGGCTACGTGATCCAGGGGCACGGCCTGTTCCCGCACTGGAGCGTCGCGCGCAATATCGCGACCGTGCCGCGCCTGCTCGGCTGGCCGGCCGAGCGCATCGACGCACGCGTGCGCGAACTGCTCGACCTGTTTCATCTCGCGCCGTCCGAATTCGCGGACAAGCTGCCGCACGAACTGTCGGGCGGCCAGCAGCAGCGCGTCGGCGTCGCGCGCGCGCTCGCGGCCGAGCCCGCGATGCTGCTGATGGACGAGCCGTTCGGCGCCCTCGATCCGATCATCCGCAACAAGGCTCAAGACGATCTGTACGCACTGCAGCGCCGCCTCGGCATCACGGTCGTGATCGTCACGCACGATATCGAGGAAGCGCTGAAGCTCGGCGACACGATCGCGGTGATGGACGGCGGCCGGCTGCTGCAGGTCGCGTCGCCGGCCGAGATTCTCGGCAAGCCGGCGGCGGGTGTCGTCGAACAGCTCGTCGCCGGCGTCGACCGGCCGCTGCGCCTGCTCGCGCTGACGCCGATCGACGCGGTGGCCGAGCCCGGTCACGCCGACGGCGAACCGATCGCCGCGACACGCACGCTGCGCGACGCGGTGTCCGAACTGCTGTGGCGCGGAGCGGACGCATTGCCGGTCGAAGGCGGCAACGGGCACGCCGTGCGCCGCATCACGCTCGACGCGATCCGCGCGCACGCGAGGAAGCCCGCATGACGACGCGGCCCGCGCGTTCGCACTCGTCCCGGCCGCGGCGGCTGCCCGCGCATGTCGCGCGCGCGGTCGCGCTCGCGCTGCTGCTCGTGCTGCTGTTGCGCCCCGCGTGGCTGCAGGGCGTGTTCGCGCCGTTCGCGGACAACGGCGCGCCGGTCATCTACGATCGCGCGAGCCTGCTCGATCTCACGCTCGCGCATCTCGGCACCGTCGCGCTGTCGAGCCTGCTCGGCACGCTGATCGCGGTCGCGGCCGGGATCGCGGTCACGCGGCCGTCCGGCGCGGATTTCCTGCCGGTCGCGCGCAGCGTCGTCGACATCGGCCAGACCTTTCCGCCCGTCGCGGTGCTCGCGCTCGCGGTACCGGCCGTCGGCTTCGGGTTGAAACCCGTGCTGATCGCGCTCGTGCTGTACGGGCTCCTGCCGGTTTTCGAGAGCACGATCGCGGGGCTCGAGGACGTGCCGCGCGACGTCGTCGACGCCGCGCGCGGGATGGGGATGAGCGGCTGGCAGCAGCTGGTGTCGGTCGAGCTGCCGCTCGCGTTTCCGGTGATCGTGAACGGCATCCGGCTCGCGGTCGTGATCAATCTCGGCACCGCGACGATCGGCTCGACGGTTGCCGCGCGCGGGCTCGGCGACGTGATCATCGCGGGCCTGCAGACGTCGAACACCGCGTTCGTGCTGCAGGGCGGCGTGATCGTCGGGCTGCTCGCGGTGCTGGTCAGCGATGCGATCGGGGCGATCGCGCGGGTGGCGGGCGCGCGGCGGGCGTAGCACGCGGCAGGCGGCAGGCGGATTACGCACCCGCAGTCGCTGCGTCGCGGGAGAAAAAGGGGGCGCGAAAAATGCCGGACGGGCTTCCTCCGGACTCCGATGCGTGTTCGTGCAACGATCCCGTCTGCGCGCCGCGCGCATCGATACAAGCCTACATCGTGCTTTCATTCGAGCCTGCGCTCGAACGCGTACCACGATTGGCCGATATACTATGCGCCTCTCATTTCCCCGCACTCCACCATGCGACGACGGTTTCTCTGGCTGATCGTGCTTTCGCTCGGCATTGCGCAACAGGCCTCGGCGCAGCAGGTGCCAACGCTGCCTGCCTCCGCGCCCGAAGCGGCCGCATCCGCGCCGGCCGAGGCCTCCGCCCCGCTCGCGAACGATCAGCCGAACGAAGCAAACCGCCGCATCACCTCCTACCTGACGAAGAAATTCGGCGTCGCGAAAGAGCGCGCCGCGAAGCTCGCCGACATCGTGAGCGTCACTGCGACGAAATATTCGCTGCCTCCGGCACTCGTTTACGCGATTATCTCGATCGAATCGCGCTTTCAGGAAAAAGCGCGCGGCCAGCATGGCGCGACCGGGCTGATGCAGGTCGTGCCGGCAGCACACCGCGGCATGCTGCGCGACGTGAAGGACCTCACCGAGCCGAATGCGAACGTCGAAGCGGGCTCCAAGATCCTGTCGGGCTATGTGCGGGCGGCCGGTGGCAACGTGCAAGCCGGGCTGAGGAGTTATGGCGGCTCCAACGCGTATGCGGCGAAGGTGATGCAGCGCGTCGACGCGTTCCGCTTCGTGCTCGATCCCGACGACGGTACGAATACCGCGAGCGACGGGAAGGCACGCATGGTGCCGGTCAGCGATCCGTCCGCCGCGGCGCCGGCAGCGAAGCGTAACGGGAAGTAAGCGCACGGCACACCGTACGAGCGTCTCCTGAAGCAGCTCGACACACCGCCGCACACGCTCCCGCATCACTCCCGCGCGAAATGCGCGCGCAAGAATTCGATGAAAACCTGCGTCTTCGCGGGCAGCAACCGCGTTTCCGTCATCGCGTAGACGGGCACCGGCGTGCCCTCCCAGTCGGGCAGCACGCGGCGCAGCCGGCCGGCCGCCACATCATCGGCCACCACTTCCTCCGGCAACTGGATGATTCCCGCGCCGTGCACGGCCAGCTGCCGGTTCATGCCGACGCTGTTCACGACAAACCGACTGCCCACCGGCACCTCGACCGTGCGCTCGCCGCAGAGCAGCGTCCATGCGGCAACGCGTTGTACGCTCATGCACTGGTGCCGCGTCAGGTCGGCCGGTTCGAGCGGCTCGCCCGCGCGGTCGAGATAACGCGGCGACGCATACAGGCAGTTGCGGAACGTCGCGAGCCGCCGTGCGACGAGTTGCGAGTCCGCGGATTCGCCGATGCGGATCGCGACGTCGAACGGCTCGCTGACGAGATCGACGCGCCGCGACGTCAGTTCAAAATCGAACGTCAGCTTCGGATACCGTGCCGCGAATTCGACGATCAGCGGCGTCAGGTAGATCACCGCGAAATCGACCGGAAACGACGCGCGCAGCACGCCCGACGGTTCGGCCAGCAGCTCGCCGAGCTGCTCGTGCGCGAGCCGCGCCTCGTCGACGATCCGCTTGCAGCGCGCGAAATACAGCTGTCCGGCCTCCGTGAGTTCGATCCGGCGCGTCGTGCGATGCAGCAAGCGCAGGCCGATGGCCTTTTCCAGCGCGGCGATCCGCCGCGACAGCGTCGAGTTCGGCATGCCCAGCGTGTCGGCGGCGCTGCGGAAGCCGCGCGCCTTCACGACCTCCACGAACAGCGCCATGTCGTTCAGCAGTTCCATGCGGAATGCTCCACCAATGGATCAATGTTCTCCACGATACCCGGTTTATCTCGAAAAGGAAGCAATGGATGATGCAGACGTGGGCGCGAGGCCGGCGCAACGTGCGCGGTGAGCGCCCGATGCGGCATCGCCCCGATGACGCATTCCGAACTTCGATGAGGAAAACGAGATGAAACCCCTGTTCGTTTCGGCACGTGCCGATGAAGAAGATACGCAGCAACTGTTCGCCCCGGTCCGCGTCGGCCGGTACACGCTCGACAACCGACTCGTGATGGCGCCGATGACGCGCAGCCGCGCCGCATTCGACGGCACGCCCGGCATATTGGCCGCCGAGTATTACGCGCAGCGCGCCGGCCTCGGGCTGATCGTTACCGAGGGCACGCAGCCGTCGGACGACGGCCAGGGCTACCTGACGACGCCGGGCATTTATACCGACGCGCACGTCGCCGGCTGGAAGACGATCAGCGACGACGTGCACGCACGCGGCGGCCGGCTGTTCATCCAGTTGATGCACGTGGGCCGCATGTCGCACCCCGACAACACACCGCATCACCGGCCGGGCGTCGCGCCGTCGGCGATTGCACCGGGCGTGCCGATGTTCACCGCGACGGGCATGCAGGAGATTCCGGTGCCGCGCGCGCTGACGACTGCCGAGGTGCGCGACACCGTGAACGACTTCCGCTTCGCCGCGCGGCGCGCGATCGAAGCCGGCGCCGACGGCGTCGAGATCCACGGTGCGAACGGGTATCTGGTCCAGCAGTTCTTCGCGCCGAACGCCAATACGCGGACCGACGCATACGGCGGATCGATCGAGCATCGCGCCCGGTTCGCGATCGAAGTCGCCGCGGCGATCGCCGACGAGATCGGCGCGGACCGCACCGCGATCCGCCTGTCGCCCGGCACCACGCTGTGGGGCATCGACGAAGGTCCGGACAGCGCCGACCTGTACCGCTACCTCGCGACGCAGCTCGACGCGCTCGGCCTCGCGTATCTGCACGTGATGCACCAGGGTGACGAGTCGCTGCTCGCGGATCTGCGCGCGCGCTGGCGCGGCACGCTGATTCTCAATCGCCCGGGCCGCGCGCGCGATTCGATCGGCGCCGACGTAGCAGCGGGTCTCGCCGATCTCGAAGCGTACGGGCAGATGGTGCTCGCGAATCCGGATTTCGTGACGCGCGTGAAGACGGGCGCGCCATTGAACGACGCGCAGCGCGCCACGTTCTTCGGCGGCGATGCGCGCGGGTATGTCGACTATCCGGCGTTGAGCGGCGCGGCGGCGTGACGGAGTCGCGTGAGGCCGTCGCCGCGACATGCCGGAATGGTGTCGCGGCGATGGCCGGGGAGCCCCGTGCCATCAGCCGAACGGAACGACCGGATCGCGCATTGTTCCGACATTTCAGGAATAAAGGCGGCGATGGCCCGCAACCGGCCATTGTTCTGCTATTTCAGGAATTAAAAACAAAACGGCGACGCCTCCGCGCCGCCGTCTCGCACTGACCGGATCCCGCCGACCAGCCCTACCCGCTCAAAGCTGCCCCGCCGCCCCCGTCCACCGCAGGTAATCCCCGCGCGTCCAGTCGAGCGACACGCCCACGCGCTTCGTCCCCGGCCGGATCTTCGGCTTGTACATCGACAGCGTCAGCGACTCCAGCGCGGGCCATTCGCGGAACGACAGCACCGCGAGATCGGCGACGAGCGTCTCCAGCAGCCGCGTATGCGGCTTGTGCGACAGGAACGACGCGACGCGCGCGCAGTAGCCGTCGTAGTCGATCCACTCGCCCTGCTCGCTCGGCTCGCAGCGATACCCGAGCCGCGCATCGATCACGATCGGCTGCGGCGCCTCGTGCTCGTGCGCGTGGATGCCGATCCGCGCGGGCACCTTCAGTTCGTCGACGAACACGCTCCAGCCACGCCCGCGCAGGCGCGGCGCGTCGATCGCCACGAACGGTTCGTCGAACGGCTTCATGATGCGAGCGGCGCCGCGGCGTCGAGCATGATGCGCACGAAATAGTCGGCGAAGCTGCGGCGCAGGACGATCTCGAACGTATCGTCGCCGGTCGGGATCAGCGTGATCGGCGACTTGAAGTAGTGCGACTGCGCGCACTGGCCCGGCTTCAGCACGCGCGGATGCAGGTCGAGCGGGCAGCCGCGCGCGATCACGTCGCGCACGCGTTCGCCGCTGACCTCGACGACCGTGTAGCCGCTGCCGACGTCGACGGCCGCCGCATACGAACCCTGCACGGCCTCCGCGAGTTGCGCCTCGAGCACGCCCGCCTGCACGGGCCCGTTCGAGCGCACGAGCCACTCGTCGGGACCGAGCCACAGCACGTCGTACTCGGCGCCGCGCGCGACCGTGTTCGGCACCGCCGGCGGCCGGCAGCCGACCACGCGCTCGAACGCGCTGACGAATGCCGGGTCGCTCAGCTCGCCGCGCACGTTCACGAGATCGAGGAACGGCCGCTCGCGCAGCGTGAACTTCTTCGATGCGCGTGCCTGGTGCAGCTTCAGCACATCGGCCGCGCCGACGAACGGCGATTCAAGCGTCACGCCCGCGCCCGCCACCGGCGTCTGGTTTCTCGTTTCATTCCACATGCTGGCGCACCCCTTCGGTATCGTAGAAAACCGGGCTCGAGATCTTCGCGGTGATGCGCTTGCCGTTGGCCAGCGGAATCACGACGCTCTCGCCCATCTTGTTCAGGCCGCCCTTCACCACCGCCAGCGCAATCGAGCGCTTCAGGATCGGGCTGTAATAACTCGACGTCACGTGGCCGATCATCGGCGTCGGATCGACCGCCGACACCTGCGTGTCCTTCGCGATGATCTGCGCGCCTTCCGGCAGCACGAACTGTTCGTCCTCGGTCAGCAGGCCGACGAACTGCTTGCGGCCTTCCTTCGACGTATCGGAGCGCGACAGCGAACGCTTGCCGAGGAAGTCCTTCGACTTCGCGACGAGCCCGCCCATCCCGAGGTCGTACGGCGTGATCGAGCCGTCGGTGTCCTGGCCGACGATGATGTAGCCCTTCTCCGCGCGCAGCACGTGCATCGTTTCCGTGCCGTACGGCGTGATGTCGAACTCGGCACCCGCTGCCATCAGCGCTTCCCACACCGCGCGGCCCGCGTTGGCCGGCACGTTCACTTCATAGGCGAGCTCGCCCGAGAAGCTGATCCGCATCACGCGCGCCTTCGCGCCCGCGACGGTACCGTTCCGGTAGCTCATGAACGGGAACGCGTCGTTGCCGAAGTCGATGTCCTGGCAGACCTTCTGCACGACCTTGCGGCTCTTCGGGCCGACCACCGCGAACGTCGCCCAGTGATCGGTGACGGACGCGAGCCGCACCTTCATGTCGGGCCATTCGGTCTGCAGCCAGCGCTCGAGCCACGTGAGGACGCGCGCCGCGCCGCCGGTGGTCGTCGTCATCATGAAATGCTGGTCGGCGAGGCGCACCGTCACGCCGTCGTCGAACACCATCCCGTTTTCGTCGAGCATCAGCCCGTAGCGGCACTTGCCGATCTCGAGCTTGTTCCACGGGTTCGTGTACATCCAGTTCAGCAGCTTCACCGCGTCCGGACCCTGGATGTCGATCTTGCCGAGCGTCGACGCGTCGAGGATGCCGACGCCGTTGCGCACCGCGAGGCATTCGCGCTTCACGGCCGCATGCAGGTCCTCGCCCTTCTTCGGGAAGTACCACGGCCGCTTCCAGTTGCCGACGTCCTCGAACATCGCACCGTGCTCGACGTGCCATTCGTGCACGGCCGTCTTGCGGATCGGGTCGAGGAAGTCGCCCGTCTCGCGGCCCGCGAACGTACCGAACGACACGGGCGTGTAGTTCGGGCGGAACGTCGTCGTGCCCGTTTCCGGAATCGTCTTGCCGAGCGCCTGCGCGAGGATCGCCATCCCGTTGATGTTGCCGAGCTTGCCCTGGTCGGTACCGAAGCCCATCGCGGTGTAGCGCTTCACGTGCTCGACCGACTCGAAGCCTTCACGCGCGGCCAGCAGGATGTCGGCGGCCGCCACGTCGTTCTGGAAGTCGACGAACTGCTTCGGCCCGCGTGCGGCGGCCTCGCGGCTGCCGACGAGCCACAACGGCTGCAGCGCACCTTCGACGGTTTCCGCGACCTGCGGCGCGACGGGGCGCTGCGCGGCCGTGAAGCCCGCGGCCTTCGCCGCTTCGGCGCCCGCGTCGACCGCGAGCCGCAGCGCACGGGCGAGACCGAACTCGCCCGCGGCCGCACCGACGCTCGCTTCGGCCTGCACGGGCTTGCCCGGCAGGAAACACGCCTTCTCGTCGCTCCAGCACGCCTTGCCGCCCGACTGCGCAAACAGGTGCAGCACCGGGCTGAAGCCGCCCGACATCGCGACGAGGTCGCACGGCAGCGACTGCAGCTTGCCGCCGGTCTGGCCGTTCGAGTAGGACGCGACGTCGACCGACGATACGCGCCACTTGCCCGAAGCGGCCGTCACGACCGCACCGCTCATCACCGTCACGCCCTGCCGCTTCGCGGCCGCGGGCAGCGCGCCGTTCGACGACGCACGCGAATCGACGACGGTCACCTTCGCACCGCATGCCTTCAGGTCGAGCGCGGTCTGGTACGCACGGTCGTTGTTCGTGAACACGACCACGTTGCGGCCCGGCAGCACGCCGTAGCGATGCACGTAGGTGGACACCGCGCCGGCGAGCATCACGCCCGGCAGGTCGTTGTTGCCGAACACGATCGGACGCTCGTGCGCGCCGGTCGCGAGGATCACGCGCTTCGCGCGGACCTTCCACAGCAGCTCGCGCGTGCCCTTGCGCATCGACACCGGCTGGTGATCGGTCAGGCGCTGCGTGACCGTCACGAGGTTGTGGTCCTGGTAGCCGAACGCCGTGCTGCGCGACAGGATCGTCACGTCGGGCAGCTTGCGCAGCTCGGCCTCGATCTTCTCGACCCATTGCAGCGCGGGCTTCGCGTCGATTTCCGCGCGGCACGACAGCAGGCTGCCGCCGAGTTCGCGCTGGTCGTCGACGAGGATCACGCGTGCGCCGGCGATCGCTGCCGCATGCGCGGCGGCGAGGCCCGACGGGCCACCGCCGACCACGAGCACGTCGCAGTGCGCGTAGCATTTGTCGTAGCGATCGGCGTCGAGCACTTCGGGCGCCTTGCCGAGGCCGGCGGCCTCGCGGATCTTCTCTTCGTACTTCGGCCACATGTTGCGCGGCCACATGAAGGTCTTGTAGTAGAAGCCGGCCGGCATGAAGCGCGAGAACTTCTGGTTGATCGCGTACTTGTCGTTCTCGAGCGACGGCTCGGCGTTCACGCTCGTCGCGACGAGGCCCTGGTACAGCTCGATCTCGGTCGCACGCGCGTTCGGCACCGTGTACGGGCCGGTTTCGAGCTGCACGACGGCATTCGGTTCCGCGACGTCGGCCGTCACGATCCCGCGCGGACGGTGGTACTTGAAGCTGCGCGCGACGAAGTGCACGCCGTTCGCGAGCAGCGCGGACGCGAGCGTGTCGCCCTGGAAGCCCTGGTACGTGCGGCCGTTGAACGTGAACGTCAACGGAATCGCGCGATTGATGCGGCCACCGGTGCCGAGGCGGTCTTTCTGGCTCATTTGCTCGTGCCCTCTTCGTGTGCGTTGCCGGCAGCTGCGCCACCGAACTTTTCGTAGCCCTTGATATCGTAGGTCACCGTGTCGCGCGTCACCTTGAACCAGCGGCGGCAGCCCTGCGTGTGCAGCCATTGCTCCTTGTGCAGGCCGCGCTTGTTCTCGCGCATGAACACGTATTCGCCCCATTCGCGGTCGGTCATGGTCTCGTTCGCGACCGGGCGCACGATGTCGGCTTCACCGCCGCACGTGAACTCGGATTCGGCGCGCGGCCCGCACCACGGACATTCGATCAGCAACATGTTTCTTTCTCCAATGGTCGTCGGGTTTAGTGCGCAACGGCGGCAGCGCCGTGTTCGTCGATCAGGTGGCCCGTGTAGAAGCGGTCGAGCGCGAACGGGGCGTTCAGCGGGTGCGGTTCGTCGCGGGCGATCGTGTGCGCGAACACCCAGCCCGAGCCCGGCGTCGCCTTGAAGCCGCCGGTACCCCAGCCGCAGTTGAAATAGAGGCCCTTCACGTCGGTCTTGGTGATGATCGGGCAGGCGTCCGGCGACACGTCGACGATGCCGCCCCACTGGCGGTTCATCCGCACGCGCGAGAACACCGGGAACATCTCGATGATCGCCTGCAGCGTGCTCTCGATGATGTGGAAGCTGCCGCGCTGGCCGAAGCCCGTGTACTGGTCGATACCCGCGCCGATCACGAGGTCGCCCTTGTCGGACTGGCTGATGTACGCGTGCACCGCGTTCGACATGATCACCGAGTTCACCACCGGCTTGATCGGCTCGGACACGAGCGCCTGCAGCGGGTGGCTTTCGATCGGCAGGCGCACGCCGGCCATGTCGGCGAGCGTCGTCGTGTTGCCGGCTGCGACCACCGCGACCTTCTTCGCCTTGATGAAGCCCTTCACCGTGTCGACGCCGACCACCGCGCCGCCTTCGCGGCGAATGCCCGTCACCTGGCAGTTCTGGATGATGTCGACGCCGGCGCGGTCGGCGCCGCGCGCGAAGCCCCAGGCCACCGCGTCGTGACGCGCGACGCCCGCACGGCGCTGGATCGAGGCGCCGAGCACCGGGTAGCGGCTGTTCAGGTTGATCGTCGGCTCGATTTCCTTGATCTGCGCGGGCGTCAGGAATTCGGCGTCGACGCCGTTCAGGCGGTTCGCGTTCACGCGACGCTCGGTGTCACGCACGTCCTGCAGCGTGTGCGCGAGGTTCATCACGCCGCGCTGGCTGAACATCACGTTGTAGTTGAGGTCCTGCGACAGCCCTTCCCACAGCTTCATCGCCTTCTCGTACAGCGCGGCCGATTCGTCCCACAGGTAGTTCGAGCGCACGATCGTCGTGTTGCGCGCGGTGTTGCCGCCGCCGATCCAGCCCTTCTCGAGGATCGCGACGTTCGTGATGCCATGCTCCTTCGCGAGGTAGTACGCGGTCGCGAGGCCGTGGCCGCCGCCGCCGACGATCACGACGTCGTATTCCTTCTTCGGTTCCGGGCTCTTCCACTGCTTTTCCCAGTTCTCGTGATACGAGAGGCCGTTGCGGAACAGGCTGAATATCGAGTAGCGGCTCATGTTAGTGATCCTTCGTTAGCATTCGATGACGTTCACGGCAAGACCGCCGCGCGACGTTTCCTTGTATTTCGTCTTCATGTCGGCCCCCGTCTCGCGCATCGTCTTGATCACCGAATCAAGCGAGACGTAGTGCTGGCCGTTACCCTTGAGCGCCATGCGCGACGCGTTCAGCGCCTTGATCGCGCCCATCGCGTTGCGTTCGATGCACGGAATCTGCACGAGCCCGCCGACCGGATCGCAGGTCATGCCGAGGTTGTGCTCCATGCCGATCTCGGCCGCGTTCTCGACCTGGTCAGGCGTGCCGCCCATCACCGCGGCCAGCGCGGCGGCGGCCATCGAGCACGCGACGCCCACTTCGCCCTGGCAGCCGACTTCCGCGCCGGAGATCGACGCCGTTTCCTTGTAGATGATCCCGATCGCCGCGGCCGTCAGCAGGAATTCGACGATGCCGGCTTCGTTCGAGCCCGGCACGAACTTCACGTAGTAGTGCAGCACCGCGGGAATCACGCCGGCCGCGCCGTTGGTCGGCGCGGTGACGACCCGGCCGCCCGCCGCGTTCTCCTCGTTGACGGCCATCGCGTACAGGTTGACCCAGTCGAGCATCGACAGCGGATCGCGCAGCGACTCCTCCGAACGCGCGCGCAGGCGCCCGTTCAGTTCGGCCGCGCGGCGCTTCACGCGCATCGGGCCCGGCAGTTCGCCCTCGACCTTGCAGCCGCGCTCGACGCACGCGGCCATCGTGCGCCAGATCGCGAGCAGCCCGGCGCGCACTTCGTCGGCCGGCCGCAGCGCGCATTCGTTGCGCAGCATCAGTTCGGCGATCGACAGCCCGTGTTCGCGGCACTGGCGCATCAGGTCGTCGCCGGTGCGGAACGGATACGGCACCTCGACCGCCGCGCGCACGCCGTTCACGCGATCGCCGTCGCGATTCACGACGAAGCCGCCGCCGACCGAGTAATACTCTTTCTCGACGAGCAGCTGGCCGTGCTCGTCGAACGCCTGGAAGCGCATCCCGTTCGGATGCACGATGCTCGTGCCGCTCATCAGCTTGCGGTAGAAGCCGATGTTCTCCTTCTCGTCGAAGCGGATCGTCTGCTTGCCGAGCAGCGCCAGCGACTTCTCCGCGCGGATCGCCGCGAGCCGCGGCTCGATCAGGTCCGGATCGATCGTGTCCGGCAGGTGGCCCTCGAGGCCGAGCAGCACCGCCTTGTCGGTGCCGTGGCCCTTGCCCGTTGCACCGAGCGAGCCGTATAGTTCGACCCGCACGCGGCGCACGAAGCCGAGCAGGTTCGCGTCCTCGATGTGCGACGCGAAGCGGCACGCGGCGATCATCGGGCCGACCGTATGCGAACTGGACGGGCCGATGCCGATCTTGAACAGGTCGAACGCGCTGACGTTCATCTGGCTTCCTCTGGGTGGGCGTACGTGAAATGTCGTTGGCATCAGTACATCAAAGCGTAAAATTGGCCGATAGAACAAAAACGGCATCGGCGTGGGATACCGCCGCCAAGCCCCGCGCAGGACGGCCGGAAAGTGCGTTTTGACGATGATCGGCGACGCAAAACCACAAGTCGGCCGGCGCGCCCGCAAGCAGAGTGCAACAAGTGAGACCCGCCTTCCCGGCGTGACGAGATTGACCGCGATGACACCCGACGTACCCGCTTTCCCCCTCGCCGAACCTGCGCCGCGGCGCATCCGCTTCGGCATCGTGCTGCTGCCGAACTTCACGCTCACGGCCTTCTCGGGTTTCGTCGACATGCTGCGGCTGTCGGCCGACGACGGCGACTACAGCAAGCCGGTGCGCTGCGCGTGGAGCGTGATCGGCGAAACGCTGGCGCCGGTGCGCGCGAGCTGCGGGATCCAGATCACGCCGTGGGAAACCTTCGAGAGCGCCGAGCCGTTCGACTACGTGGTCGTGGTCGGCGGGCTGCTGCATTCGGGGCCGCAAGCCGGCCCCGAAACGCTCGAGTTCGTGCGCCGCGCGGCGGCGGACGGCGCGACGGTCGTCGGCATCTGCACGGGCGTGTTCACGCTGATGCGCGCGAACGTGCTCGACGGCTACCGCACCTGCGTGAGCTGGTTCCACTACTGGGATTTCATCGAGCGCTTCCCGAACGCCGATCCGGACCTGCTGATCGCCGATCGCCTGTTCGTGATCGACCGGCGCCGGATCACCTGCTCGGGCGGCCGTGCGTCGATCGACGTCGCCGCCGCGATCCTGCTGCGCCATTTCGACCATGCGACCGTGCAGAAGGCGCTGCGCATCCTGCTGGTCGGCGAGATGCAGAAAGGCAATGCGCCGCAGCCGCATCCGCCGGGCCTCGAGCCGGCCACGCATCCGAAGGTCAAGCGCGCGATTCTCCTGATGGAACAGCATGTCGGGCGCGCGCTGCCGCTCGAGGAACTCGCGTGCAAGCTGGACATGTCGACCCGCCAGCTCGAGCGGCTGTTCAAGGCCGAGACGGGCAAAAGCCCGCAGGCGTTCGCGAAGCAGGTGCGGCTGCGCACGGCCGCTTGGCTGCTGACCAGTTCCGACCGCACCGTCGCCGATATCGCGTCGAGCTGCGGGTTCGCCGACGCGTCGCACCTCGGCCGCGAGTTCCGCAAGCAGTTCGGCGTGCCGCCGGCGACCTATCGCGAGCGCGGCGGGGAAGTCGCGGAAGGCGGTATGTCGGCGGCGACCGATCCCGATCCCGTGGAAGACGTCGCCGACTGATTGACGATCACGCGCGCCGCCGGCGCGCGGCTTCGTTCTTCGTTCTTCGTTCTTCGTTCTTCGTTCTTCGTTCTTCGCTCTTCACCCTTCGCCTCGGCCCCCGCCGTTCGCCCTTCACCTCCGCCCTCCCTTCGCCCGCCAACCGCACATCGAACCCGGCACGATCGCCACATTTCCCCGCCATTTGGAACCGGTTCCAATCAATTTGACCGACGTTGCAACTCATTGATCGAGGGTTATTCCGGATGCTGACGCACCTTCAAATTTGTATGATGACCACATCACCTTACAAACCAGAGCGCCATGTTCGAGAAAATTCCCGCCCGTGCGATGAGCGACCACGTCGCGCAGCAGCTGCTGAAGCAGATCGAAGCCGGCAGTTTCTCGGCCACCGGCAAGCTGCCGACGGAAGCCGTGCTCGCGCAGGAATTCGGCGTGAGCCGCACCGTGATCCGCGAGGCGATCTCGCGCCTGAAGAACGAAGGCGTGGTCGAGCCGCGCCAGGGCAGCGGCGTGTACGTGAACCAGCACGGCGCGATCCGGCCGCTGCGGATCGACTACGCGGAAGCCGTCGAGGCGAGCTCGCTGCCGCACCTGCTTGCGGTGCGCCGCGCGATCGAGGCTGAAGTCGCGGCCGAAGCCGCGCTGCATCACACCGCCGACGACATGGCCGACATCGACGACGCGCTGCGCAAGATCGACGATGCGGTGGCCGAAGGGCGCGACGGCGTCGCGGAAGACGTCGCGTTCCACCGCACGATCGCGGCCGTTACCGGCAACCCGTATTTCCTGAAGACGCTGCAGTTCCTGAACCAGTACCTCGAGGCCGGCGTGAAGGTCACGCGGCGCAACGAAGCGACGCGCGAGGATTTCTCGCGGCAGGTGCGCGACGAACACGCGGCGATCGCGGACGCGATCCGCGCACGCGACCCGATGGCGGCGCGCAACGCGGCACGCACGCACATGTACAACGCCGCGCGCCGCCTCGCGGAAGCCGGCATCTGTTGATGAACGAATGCGGCGGCCCGGGCCGAACCGGCGCCGTCGTTGTCCCGAACCTTTTCCGAATCGATCAAGGTTGACCATGTCACGAAATGTTGGAGTCATCGGCCTCGGCGCGATGGGCCTCGGCGTCGCCCGCTCGCTGCTGCGCGCGGGGTTCCGCGTGCACGCGTGCGACGTGCGCGACACCGTGCTGCAGGCATTCGCGGCCGAAGGCGGCGTGGCCTGCGCGAACCCGGCCGAACTCGGCGCGCAGTGCGACGTCGTCGTCACGCTCGTCGTCAATGCCGCGCAGACCGAAACGGTGCTGTTCGGCGAGCACGGCGCGGTCGCGGCGATGAAGCCGGGCGGCGTCGTGATCGCGAGCGCGACCGTCGCGCCCGACTTCGCGGTTGCGCTCGGCGCGCGCATCGAGGCCGCAGGCCTGCAGATGCTCGATGCGCCGGTGTCCGGCGGCGCCGCACGCGCGGCCTCCGGCGAGATGACGATGATGACGTCGGGCCCCGCCGCCGCGTATGCGGCCTGCGATGACGTGCTCGCCGCGATCGCCGGCAAGGTCTATCGCCTCGGCGACGCGCACGGCATCGGCTCGAAGGTGAAGATCATCAACCAGCTGCTGGCCGGCGTGCATATCGCGGCGGCCGCCGAGGCGATGGCGCTGGGCCTGCGCGAAGGCGTCGATGCCGACGCGCTGTACGACGTGATCACGCACAGCGCCGGCAACTCGTGGATGTTCGAGAACCGCGTGCCGCACATCCTGAACGGCGACTACACGCCGCTGTCGGCCGTCGACATCTTCGTGAAGGATCTCGGCCTCGTGCTCGATACCGCGCGCCGCAGCAAGTTCCCGCTGCCGCTGTCGGCCACCGCGCACCAGATGTTCATGAGCGCATCGAGCGCCGGCCACGGCGGCGAGGACGATTCCGCCGTGATCAAGACTTTCCCCGGCATCACGCTGCCGCCCGCCCGCTGATTCGAACGACGTTCCCGCCATGACCGCTTCCGCTTCCCGCCCCCTGCTCGGCTGCATCGCCGACGATTTCACCGGCGCGACCGATCTCGCGAACATGCTCGTCAAGAGCGGCATGCGTACCGTGCAGACGATCGGCGTGCCCGCCGGCGGCACCGCAATCGATGCCGACGCGATCGTCGTCGCGCTGAAGTCGCGCACGATTCCCGCCGCCGACGCCGTCGCGCAATCGCTTGCCGCCTACGAATGGTTGCGCGCGCAAGGGTGCCGCCAGTTCTTCTTCAAGTACTGTTCGACGTTCGATTCGACCGACGCGGGCAACATCGGGCCGGTGGCCGACGCGCTGCTCGATGCGGCCGGCGGCGACTTCACGATTGCGTGCCCGGCGTTCCCGGAGAACGGCCGCACGATCTATCGCGGCCACCTGTTCGTCGGCGACGTGCTGCTGAACGAATCGGGAATGGAGAACCACCCGCTCACGCCGATGAAGGACGCGAACCTCGTGCGCGTGCTGCAGCGGCAGACGAAGTCGCAAGTCGGCCTGATCCGCTACGACACGATCGCGCTGGGTGCGGCCGCCGTGCGCGAGCGGATCGAGCAGCTGCGCGCGGAAGGCGCGCGCTTCGCGATCGCGGACGCGCTGTCGGATCACGACCTCTACGTGCTCGGCGAAGCGTGCGCGGGCCTGCCGCTCGTCACCGGCGGCTCGGGCGTCGCGCTCGGCCTGCCCGCGAATTTCCGCCGCGTGGACCAACTGCCCGAGCGCGACAACGCAGCCTCGCTGCCGCAGATCGACGGATCGTCGGCGGTGCTCGCCGGCAGCGCGTCGAAGGCGACCAACGCACAGGTCGCCGCGTGGCGCGAAAGCCGGCCGAGCTTCCGGATCGATCCGCTCGCGGCCTCGCGCGGCGAACCCGTCGTCGACGCGGCACTCGCGTTCGCACGCTCGCACCTGCCGCAGCCCGTGCTGATCTACGCGACCGCGACGCCCGACGAAGTGAAGGCCGTCCAGCACGCGCTCGGCGTCGAAGCGGCCGGCCATCTCGTCGAAAGCACGCTCGCGGCGATCGCCCGCGGCCTGCGCGACCTCGGCGTGCGCAAGTTCGTCGTGGCCGGCGGCGAGACGTCCGGCGCGGTCGTGCAGGCGCTCGACGTGAAATCGCTGCAGATCGGCGCGCAGATCGATCCGGGCGTGCCGGCGACGGCCACCATCGACGCGCAGCCGCTCGGCCTCGCGCTGAAGTCCGGCAACTTCGGCACGGTGGACTTTTTCGACAAGGCGCTGCGCGCACTCGACGGAGCCGCATGATGAGTCACGAAGCGACACTGCGCGAAGAGATCTGCGTCGTCGGCGCGAGCCTGTATGCGCGCGGCCACGCGGTCGGCAGCGCCGGCAACATCAGCGCGCGCCTGGACGACGGCTGGTTGATCACGCCGACCGACGCGTGCCTCGGCCGCCTCGACCCGAACGACATCGCGAAGGTCGGCCTCGACGGCCAGCCGGTATCGGGCGGCAGGCCGTCGAAGACGCTTGCGCTTCATCGCGGGATCTACGCGCGCAACGCGCAAGCGCACGGCATCGTCCATACGCATTCGACGCACCTCGTCGCGCTGACGCTCGCGGGCGTGTGGCGCGACACCGACGTGCTGCCGCCGCTCACGCCGTACTACGTGATGAAGGTCGGCCACATTCCGCTGATCCGCTATCGCCGCCCCGGCGACCCGGCCGTCGCGGCCGAAGTCGCGGCGCTCGCCGACCAGGTGCGCGGCGTGCTGCTCGACCGCCTCGGCCCGGTGATGTGGGGTTCGTCGGTGTCGCACGCATCGTATGCGCTCGAGGAACTCGAGGAAACCGCGCGGCTGTGGCTGATGACGGACCCGAAGCCCGAGCCGCTGTCCGACGCCGCGCTCGACGAACTGCGCCAGGCCTTCGGCGCGCGCTGGTAACGCAACGCGTCGCGTATACGAATCACACAGGACTCCGTAGCGATTCCCATGCCCGCCGTGTGCGCGGGCCCTTCCGTCAGCACACACACACGATCCGGCGGCCTACGCGCCGCCGGCACACGACATATCTGGAGACGACGATGACTGCTCTCGACGCGGCCGCAAGCCGCTCGCCCGCCGCGCCCGCCCAATCGGCCGAGCTCGACCGCACCTACAGGAAAGTGTTCTGGCGCATCGTGCCATTCCTGATGCTCTGCTACGTGGTCGCGTATCTCGACCGCGTGAACGTCGGCTTCGCGAAGCTGCAGATGTCGCAGGACCTCGCGTTCAGCGAAACCGTGTTCGGCCTCGGCGCCGGCATCTTCTTCCTCGGCTACTTCCTGTTCGAGCTGCCGAGCAACCTGCTGATGCACCGCATCGGCGCACGCATCTGGATCGCGCGGATCATGATCACGTGGGGCCTGCTGTCGGCGGTGTTCGCGTTCGTGAAGACGCCGACGCAGTTCTACGTGCTGCGCTTCCTGCTCGGCCTCGCGGAAGCCGGCTTCTATCCGGGCGTGATCCTCTACCTCACGTACTGGTTCCCGTCGCATCGGCGCGCGAAGATCATCGCGGTGTTCATGTCCGCGATTCCGGTGTCGGGCATCTTCGGCAACCCGCTGTCCGGCTGGATCATGGAGCGCTTCCACGGCGGCTCGGGCTTTCACGGCTGGCAATGGATGTTCGTGATCGAAGCCGTGCCGGCGCTGCTCGTCGGTATCGCGACGATCCTGTATCTCGACAACGGCATCCGCAGCGCGAAGTGGCTCGACGCGCGCGAGAAGCAGCTGCTCGAGGACGAAATCGCCGCGCAGCCGCAGGAACAGCAGCAGCACGGCCATTCGCTGAAGGCCGTGTTCGCCGACCCGCGCATGTGGTGGATGTCGCTGATCTACTTCGCGTTCGTCACCGGCCAGTACGGCCTCACGTTCTGGATGCCGACCCTCGTGAAATCGACCGGCATCACCGATACGCTCCAGATCGGCCTGCTGTCGGCGATCCCGTTCGTCGTCGCGATCGTCGTGATGAACCTGTTCGGCCACAGCGCGGACAAGCGCCGCGAACGCCGCTGGCACCTGATCGTGCCGGCGCTGATGGGCGCGGTCGGGTTTGCGGTCGCCGCGTCGTACTCGCACAATACGGCGGTGTCGATCGTGTTCCTGTCGCTCGCGGCGGGCGGCGTACTGACCTGCGCACCGCTGTTCTGGTCGCTGCCGACCGCGTTCCTCGCCGGCTCCGCCGCGGCCGCCGGGATCGCGATCATCAACTCGGTCGGCAACCTCGCCGGGTTCGCGAGCCCGTACGTGATCGGCTACCTGAAGGACGTCACGCACAGCACGTCGTCCGGCATGTACGTGCTGGCCGGCATGCTCGTGATCGGCGCGATCGCCGTGTGGCTCACGCCCGCGAAACTCGTGAACCGCTGACCCTTCATTCGACGCGGGGCGCCGGGCGCCCCGCCCCATTCATTCACCGGACCGCTGCCATGCCCCGCTTCGCCGCCAACCTCTCGATGATGTACACCGAGCACGCGTTCCTCGAACGCTTCGCCGCTGCCTCGCACGACGGCTTCAAGGCCGTCGAGTACCTGTTCCCGTACGACTTCGCCGCCGAGGACATCCGCGCGCGCCTCGACGCGCACGACCTCGAGCAGGCGCTGTTCAACGCGCCGCCCGGCGACTGGGCCGCCGGCGAACGCGGGATCGCATCGCTGCCGGGCCGCGAGGACGAGTTCCGGCGCGGCATCGACCAGGCGCTCGATTATGCGCGCGTGCTCGGCAACAAGAAGCTGCACGTGATGGCCGGGATGGTCGCGCCGGGCGCCGATCGCGCGCGCCATCGCGACACCTACGTGGCGAACCTGCGGCATGCGGCGCAGGCGGCTGCCGCGCACGGCATCACGATCCTGATCGAGCCGATCAACCAGCGCGACATGCCCGGCTATTTCCTGAGCCGCCAGGACGATGCGCACGACATCCGCGCGGAAGTCGGCGCGCCGAACCTGAAGGTGCAGTTCGACTGCTATCACTGCCAGATCGTCGAGGGCGACCTCGCGATGAAGCTCAAGCGCGATTTCGCGGGCATCGGCCACATCCAGATCGCCGGCGTGCCCGAGCGTCACGAGCCGGACATCGGCGAACTCAATTACCCGTATCTGTTCGCGCTGATCGACGCGCTGGGCTACGACGGCTGGATCGGCTGCGAGTATCGCCCGAAGGCCGGCACGTCCGAGGGCCTCGGCTGGCTCAGGCCGTACCTGTAATTTCCGTATTCCTCAGAGGGCAAAGAACATGAAAGTACTGATCACCGGCGGCGCCGGCTTTCTCGGCCAGCGTCTCGCGCGCAAGCTGCTCGAACGCGGCGAGCTGACCGGCCCCGACGGCCGGAGCAGCAGGATCGACGAGCTGGTGCTGCTCGACGTCGTCGAGGGCAGCGATTTCGGCGACGCGCGCGTGACGTCGATCGTCGGCGACATCGCCGATCGCGCGGTGCTCGAAAGCGCGATCGACACGCAGACGGGCGCGATCTTCCACCTCGCGGCGATCGTCAGCGGGCAGGCCGAAGCCGATTTCGATCTCGGCATGCGGATCAACCTCGACGCGTCGCGCACGCTGCTCGAAGTGTGCCGCGCGCGCGGCCATCGTCCGCGCGTCGTGTTCACGAGCTCGGTGGCCGTCTACGGCGGCGTGCTGCCCGACGTCGTGCGGGACGATACCGCGCTGAATCCGCAATCGTCGTATGGTGCGGAAAAGGCGATCGCCGAGCTGCTGCTCTGCGACTACGCGCGCCGCGGCTTCGTCGACGGCCGCGTGCTGCGGCTGCCGACCATCAGCGTGCGGCCGGGGCGCCCGAACGCGGCTGCATCGTCGTTCGCGAGCGGCATCATCCGCGAGCCGCTGAACGGCGAGGAAAGCGTGTGCCCGGTGCCGGGGTCGACGCGGCTGTGGCTGCTGTCGCCGCGCGGCGCGATCGACGCGCTCGTCGCCGGTTGCGAGCTCGACAGCGAGAAACTCGGCAACAAGCGCGTGATCAACCTGCCCGGCCTGTCGGTGTCGGTCGACGAAATGATCGCGGCGCTGCGCGAAGTCGCGGGCGACGAGGTCGTGAAGCTGATCCGCCATGCACCGGACGAACGCGTCGAGAAGATCGTCGGCAGCTGGCCGGGCCGCTGGGACACGACGCGCGCGGAAGCGCTCGGGCTGAAAGGCGACACGTCGTTCGCGGACGTCATCCGCAGCCATCTCGCCGACGAACGGCGTTGACGGCCGCGCCGCCCGGCAGGCAAGCAGCCGCCCCGGCGTCGCCGCTGCCCGCCCGGCAGGCCGGCAACGCCCGGCCGCATCAGCGCGGCCCGGCGGACTCCCCGACGTGTATCGATGCGCGCTTCGCGCCGGATGGCGAGCGCGCCGCGCCGGCCGCATGCTGCCACGCCAGCAATCCGGGCAGATAGAACAGCAGATCGCGCACTCGTCGCGCGCCGGCGAGCGCCAGACAGGTCGGCGCGTCGAACCCGAGCAGCCCGCCGATCAGCACGAACCCGCCCTCCTGCACGCCCAGCCCGCCCGGCATCAGGAACGCGATGCTGCTCAGCAGCTGGATCAGCGCTTCGATCGCGAGCGCCTGCGCGAACGTCGGATCGGCGCCGAGAAAACGCAGCGCGAGCCAGATTTCCAGCGCATAGCCGGCGAACTGCAGCGTCTGCCAGATCACCAGATAGCGGACGACGATACCCGTCTTGCGCCAGATCACAAGGATCGACTGATCGGTGCGTGCCGATTCGCCGACCAGCGCCACCACCTTGCCGCTCGTGACGCGGTTGACCACGCGCATCGCGCGCTCGAACGGCCGCGCGTGCTGAACCAGTGCGAACAGCAGCAGCACCGGCACCAGCGCCGCCATGCCGATGGCGAGGCGCGCGGCAACCTGCGCGGCATCGGACGATACGTGTTCGAGCACGTAGCCGATCGCGACCAGCGCGAACACGAGCTGGCTGATCAACGTCAGCTGCATGTCGGCGACGAGGCTCGCCACGGCGGTCGCCGGGCGTACGCCCGCCTGCCGCAGCAGGCCGAACGACACGATCTCGCCGCCGATTCGCGCGACCGGCAACAATCCGTTGATCGATTCGCGGATCCACACGAGCTTGAGCATCGTCGCGAACGACGGCCGGCGCGGGCCGCGGATCAGCATCCGCCAGTCCCACGCATTCGCAAGCATCGGCAGGATGTGGGCCAGCGCGGCGACCAGCAACCCGGCGCCGGCGATCCTCAGCCGGTGCAGGATCTCCAGCGGATGCTCGCGCCAGACCAGCCACACCGCGAGCACCAGCCCGGCCAGCGCCGCCGCGCGCCCCGCTTGCCGCAGGCGCGCGTCGCAACGCTCGGACCGCCGGTCCGCGCCTTCGAGGTCGGCATGCGTGTCGTGCGTCATGATTTCCCCGCGGGCGACAGCAAGCCCTCGCGGTCGACGCGAAAGCGCGTGCCGCGCCAGACGACGTGCGACGAGAAGAAACTCGACACGAACACCACGAACTGCAGGAAATCGACGAACGGCAACCAGAGCGCGCCGCGCAGACCCGCGCCGGTGGCGCGGCTCGTCTTCAACATCAGCAGCGCCCGCGCGACGAGCGCCGCGAACGCCAGCCCCCAGGCGGCGAGCGTGCCGCCGGAAAACAGCACGGCCAGCATCGCCAGCGGCAACGGGTGCATCAGCACCGACCCGGCGTGACCGAGCCGGTCCGCCGCGCGGATCGTGCAACTCCAGCGCAATTCGTGCGCGTACAGCGTGGCGAACGTCTCTTCGACACAGGCGTGCCCGACGACCAACGGCGGGACGACGACCTGCGCGCCGACCTGCCGCACTGCTTCGCCGAGCGCGTGATCCTCGGCCAGGTGATGCGCGAAACGCGCGAGCCCGCCGATGCGTTCGAGCGTCGCGCGCGTGATCGCAATCGTCTGGCCAAAGCACGGACGGGCGCGCCCGATGAAAAGCCCCGTGATGACGCCCGGCAGGAAATGGTAGTTCGTCATCGCGACGGCGACACCAGGCCAGAAGCCCGGCGACGCGATGCCGCGATACACGCTCGTCACGATGCCGACTTCCGGCTGCTGCAGCGCGCCGACGACGGCACGCAGATAATCGCGCTCGACCAGCACGTCGCTGTCGGCAAGACACAGCACTGAATGTTCCGCGTGTTCGAGCATGTTGACGAGGTTCGCGATCTTGCGGTTCGGCCCGTACAGTCGCGCGTCGGCGACGACCTTGATGTTCGCGTCCGGATGGCGCCTGCGCAACGTTTCGACGGCCGCGAGCGCCGCGTCGCCCGCATCGTGCACGCCGAACAGATGCTGTACCGGCCCCGGATAATCCTGCACGAAGAAGCTTTCGAGATGCTGTACGAGATTCCATTCGTCGCCGTGCAGCGGCTTCGCGACGGTCACGCCCGGATAATCGCACGGCACCGCCCGCGCGCGGGAAAAGAACCGGCCGACCAGCACGCTGGCCGTGACCGTGTAGGCAATGCCGAGCAACACGCCCAGTCCGCAGGCGATCGACATCGCGCCGGCCAGCGCGTGCAGCAGATGCAACAGGATCATGCTTCTCCCCAGTGGTGACCCAATGACCGCGACGCCCCGGCCGGCACGCGCGAACGCGCGCTCGCCCGGACACGCCGCCGTGTCGATTCCCGTTGAGCCGGATATCAAGGACGACCAACCGACGGTACGCGCAATCAGATGACACGACTACCGTGCGGCGATCGATTCCGGTCACGCGCGCACAGCCGCGAACGTCCGCGGCCCTGAACGCCGCGTGGGCCACCTTACGGGCCGACAGGATCGCGGTCGCGATGACGGTCCGGATGCGGAATGTCATCGCCGTGAAAGACGCTTCGGGTACGCTCGGCGCAAACAGTCCGGCTGGCACGACACACTCCCTGGTGGCGCTCGTAACCGACGATCCGGCGCACAAGCAGCCCGGCAGCGGGTCCGTGCTGTCGATCATCCGGCGCATCGCGCGATGGTTCGGCGGCCGCGTGCGGTTCGGGCCCGGCATCGGCGGATACGGCACCGGCGTCGCGATCGTGTTGCCGTCGGCCGACGCCGCCCGGGTCGAGAGCGCGCATGCGTCACGGGGCGAATCCGATGCGCGGCCGCACGCTTAACGTTTTGTTAAGGATTCGGCCGTAGAATCCTCCGGAAGATACGGTCCCCACCCGCTTGCCAGGAGCTTTCATGTCTACCTCCGCCCGATACGATGCAGTCGCACGCCTTCTCCACTGGCTGATCGTGGCGCTCGTCGTCGCGCAGTATGCAATCGGCTGGACGATGCCCGACGTGCATCGCGATACGCAACCGGTCGGCTTGATCGCCGCGCACCTGATCGTGGGCACCGCGCTGCTCGCCGCGATGGCTTGCCGCGTACTCTGGCGCGTGACGCATCGTCCGCCCGCCGACCAGCTGTCGCCCGCGATGCGCGCCGTGTCCGGCGCGACGCACTTCGGGCTCTATGCGCTGCTGATCGCGGTGCCGTTGCTCGGCTGGATCAATGCGTCGTCGCGTGCCTGGGCCGTGACGCTGCTCGGCATCGTGCCGCTGCCTGCGCTGTCGGCGGCCGGATCGGGATTCGGGCATGCGATGGGCGACGTGCACGGCATCCTCGCGTGGGTGCTGTTCGGCGGCATCTGCCTTCACGTCGCGGCCGCGGTCGCGCATCGTTTCATCCTGCGCGACCAGGTCATGCAGCGGATGATGCCCTGGTAATCCCGCCGCCGGCATCCTTGCGCGCCATCGCGGACAGCAGTCCGCCGATCGCGGATCGCATCTCGCCCGCATCGCCGCTCATCCCGCGATCCACCTGCGCGCCCAACGGAATCGGGCAACGAGACGGTCTCGGCGCCGCGCGAAGCGGCGCGCGATCGACGGCCTGGCCGTCCGTGCCGTTCGACCGGGCCGCGTGCCGCGAACGGCATGCGTATCGCCGCACCGCGAACACGACGGCCTGAAGACACACACGTACATGTCGGCTCCTAGTTGCCGGCCTGCGCCGGCATGACGGAGGCCGGCGCAGGCGCGGCAGCCGAAGCCGAAGCCGAAGCCGCCATCCTCGCGCGATCCTGCTCGGCGAGCTTCGCCTGCGCGGCCTGAATGTCCGCCGGATATTCGCCGTCGTCCCCCTTCGACGGATCGTACCCGGCCGCTTCCAGACGAATCAGCTCCTCGCGAACCTGGGCACGCGTGAGCGGCGCATTCGATTGCGCGAATGCGGACTGACCGGAGATTGCGCCGATCATCATCAGTAGTGCGATATAAGTTTTCATCATCAACTCCTTCAATGTTGCGTGCCGATCAACCTTCGTGAATGTCGAACCCGCCGCGGCGGTCCGCTGCGTCAGCTTCCGAAATACGGCGTGCAAAAGCTCTCGGGGCCGACGCATGCGGCCGGGCGCGGACGGGTCGGTTGCGCCGCCGGCCTGCCCGCATCGGACGTCCCCGCCGGATCGCCGCCGACCGCGGTTTCGGCCTGATGCCGAGGAAGTTGCCCGGCCTGCTGCTGGAACAGCGGACTTACGTCCGGATACGACGTATCGGTCACGAAGCGCAGCCCGTTGGTTTCGGCGTCGATCAGTTGCTGCCTGACCTGCGCGCGCGTCAGTGCCTGTGCCGACGCAGGCGTCGCGACACTCGCGACGGACATCGCCGCCACCGTGGCGGCCACCAGCCAATGCGTATTCATGCTCCACTCCTTCGGAAGTCAACGAAACGAGGTGCTACACCCGTATGACGACGCGGGGCATACGTTTATTCCCGGAATGCCGGAGCGCTCGCACCGGACCTTCACCGATCTGTCATTCTTTCGTCAGCCGGCGTAACCTGACGTAACGCAGGCCCCACCGCACGTGGGGCAGACTGACGACACCTTGTGGATCGCCCCTCGATCATGTCCGTCGCTTACGACTATGCAGCCGGCCTGCTTCGCACGCTGTACGATCGCCATCTCGACGGCGGCGCCGTGCTCGATACGGCCGCGTTTCCCGACGCCGAGCGATTCGTTCGTGCGTGGCCGGCCATTCGCGCGGAAGCGCTGGCCGTCGCGCGCGACCTGCCGCGCATCCCGCGCTTCCACGAGATCATGCGCGAGCAGCACGACATCTCGGCCAACGATGCGCGCGACTGGCGGATGTTCATCATGCAGGCTTACGGCCAGCCGTTCCCGCGCAACCTGTCGCGCTGCCCGACCGTCGAATCGATCGTCGCGGCGTCGCCGGACGTGCTGTCCGCGTCGCTGTCGTTCCTCGCGCCCGGCAAGCACATCCCGCCGCATCGCGGGCCGTTCCGCGGCATCCTGCGCGGTTATCTGGTGCTGTCGATGCCGAAGCGCGCGGATGGTACGCCGGCCGCCGTGCTGAAGGTCGACGGCCGCGACTACCGGCTCGACGAAGGCTGCTTCCTGCTGTGGGACGACACCTTCGTGCACGAAGTGTGGAACGACAGCGACGAAGTGCGGATCGTGCTGCTGCTCGATATCCGCCGGCGCGGCATGCCGCGCTTGCTGATGTGGCTGTCGAATGCGGTGATCGGCGTCGTGCGGCTCGGGATCAGGGTGCGGGGGCGGTCGATTCCGGTTTAGCAACCCGCCCGGCGCACGCGCCTTGCGGTCAATCCTCGCGCGCAAGCCGCGTCAGCACCTCCGTGAGCGCTTGAATCGCGGGTTGAGCGGCGCGCTGCACCGGGTACACGAGGTAGTAGCCCAGACCGTTGCGCACCACCTCCGGAAACGGCGCGACCAGCGCGCCGGCTTCCAGCCGATCCGCCGCCATGCGCGGATCGCCGATCGCGACGCCGTGCCCGTCCGACGCGGCCGTCAATGTCAGCTCGAGCGTATCGAACACGAGCCCGGTGCCCGGGTCGACCTGCGTTGCGCCGACGGCGTCCAGCCAGCATCGCCATTCGTCGCGATTGCTGGCGGGATGCAGCAGTGTCGCGTGCGCGAGATCGGCGATCGACTTCAGCACCGCGCCCGCCTCGCGCGTACACATCGGCGTGAGGCACTCGTCGAACAGCGGCACGGCCACCATGCCCGCCCAGCTTCCGCTGCCGCGCACGACGATCGCATCGAAACCGGCGTCGGTGAAATCCGGCGTGTCGTCCGCCGACGTGTGAATGCGCAACTCCGTGCGCGGCAACGCATGATTGAGCGCCGACAGCCGCGGCAGCAGCCAGCGAATCGCGAACGTGGAGGGCAAGCGCAATGTGAGAGTCGACGCGGCATGCGCATGCGCGCGCGCGTGTTGCGCCAGTTGCGAGAGTACGTCGACGGCCACCGTCAGCAGCGCGCCGCCTTCCGCGGTCAACGTCAATCCCGACGCATGACGGACGAACAACGCACACCGGTAATGCGCTTCGAGTTGCTGCACCTGACGGCTCACCGCACCCTGGGTCCGGCACAGATGCTCGGCCGCGCGGTTGAAGCTGCCGAGTTCGGCGGCGGCGACGAACGCCTGGAATGCCGTCAGCGGCGGCAGCGCACGGGTGAGATCCGCGAGCGGATATGCGCGGGCGGCATACCCGGGTTGCGGATTATTCGTTTGTTCGGTCATCGCTGCATCGCTATCGTGGTTGAACCGGTTCGCGACGGCTGTCGTGGCTGGCTCGTCAACAATCAGCGGAGAAATACCATGGTCTCGTCGTCCGACGCACTATACACGCGGCAGGTCGATACCTACCTCAAAGCGCTCGAGAGCGGCAACGTCGCCGCGATCTGCGCATTGTTCACGCCGGATGCGCAGATATTTTCGCCGTTCCTCGGCTGGATGTCGCCACTGCCCTTCTTCGAAAAAGTCGCGGCGGCCTCCGGACAAAGCCGGATCACGCCGATCGACATCTGCGTCAGCGCCACGGGCGCACGTCGGGCCACCGGCTATTTCGTCTACGACTGGGGACTGAAGGACGGCACCGCGGTGCAATTCGAGTGTGTCGACGTCTTCGAATTCGACGACGACGCGCGCATCGAGCGCATGATCATCGTCTACGACACCTATCAGATCCGCAGCACGGTCGGCGACAAGTACGCATAGCGCATCGACGGGGATCAGGCACCACGGCCGTTGCGCGGCGCAGCAACGTCGCCGCGCCGCCGGCCGTACGGCAATGTCGCTGCCGGCCCGATCGATCGCCTACACTACAGACCGTCCCCCCGCACGGCTCCTGCCAGCCACCGCCATGGCACACCTCTTCTTCGCGGCGTCGATCCAGCGCCATATCGACACGCCCGAGCGCGACATCGACGCACGGACGCTCGGCGAAGCGCTTGAAACCGTCTTCGGTGAACAGCCGCGGCTGCGCGGCTATATCGTCGACGACCAGGGCGCGCTGCGAAAGCACCTGTCGGTGTTCATCGACGGCCAGCCGGTACGCGACCGGCAACATCTGTCCGATCCGCTCGGCAACGGCAGCCGCGTGTACGTCGTGCAGGCGCTGTCCGGCGGATAAAGGGACGCATCGCCATCCAAACGAGCGCGCGGCCGCGCCCACAGGAGACATCCGACATGAACGATCGACTGCTCGTCGCGACCCGCAAGGGCCTGTTCGTGCTGCACGCCGACGGCAACGGCGGCTGGGCGCTCGGCGAGCCGCACTTCGTCGGCGAACCGGTCAGCATGGCACTGGCCGACCCGCGCGACGGCACGCTGTACGCGGCGCTCAATCTCGGCCATTTCGGGGTCAAGCTGCACCGCAGGCGTGCCGGTGCCGCCGCATGGGAAGAATGTGCGGTCCCCGTCTATCCGCCGCAGCCCGCCGATGAACTGCGCGCCGACGTCAGCGCCCATGCCGGCACCGGCGACGCGCACGACGAAGCGCCCACCCCGCCCCGCCCGCCGTGGACGCTTCAGCAGATCTGGTCGCTCGAAACCGGCGGCGCGGACGAACCGGGCGTATTGTGGGCCGGCACGATACCGGGCGGCCTCTTCCGCTCCGATGACGGCGGCGATTCGTGGGCGCTCAACCGCCCGCTGTGGGATCGCCCGGAGCGCCCCGAGTGGTTCGGTGGCGGCTACGATGCGCCGGGCATCCATTCGGTGATGGTCGATCCGCGCGACAGCCGGCACGTGACGATCGGCATCTCGTGCGGCGGCGTCTGGCAGACCTTCGACGGCGGCGCGACCTGGCGCGTCAGCGCCGACGGCATGGAGGCCGACTACATGCCGCCCGAGCGGCGCGGCGAACCCAACGTGCAGGACCCGCATCGCGTCGTCCAGTGCGCGGCCAACCCCGATGTGCTGTGGACCCAGCATCACTGCGCGATCTTCCGCTCGACCGACGGTGCCGCGCACTGGCAGCGGATCGAAGCGCAGCCATCGAGCTTCGGCTTCGCGGTCGCCGTGCATCCGGCAGACCCCGACACTGCGTGGTTCGTCCCCGCCGTGAAGGATGCGTGCCGGATTCCGGTGAACGGCCGCTTCGTCGTCACGCGCACGCGCGACGGCGGCCGCAGCTTCGAGAGCCTGTCGAACGGGTTGCCGCCTGCGCCGGCCTACGATCTCGTCTATCGGCACGGGCTCGCGGTGGACGACTCCGGCACGCGTCTCGCGATGGCGTCGACGACGGGCGGGTTATGGACCTCCGCGGACGGCGGCGAAAACTGGCGGCAGGTCTCCGCGCATTTGCCACCGGTGTATTGCGTGCGCTTCGGATAACGAACGACTCACACGCAGCGCGTGCCGACGGCAAGCGCCCGCCCGTTGCTTTACGTCGGCGGCGCGATCCGCGCGACCGCGTCGCGCGTCTGCACGATTTCCGCTTCAAGCCAGTCGAGAAACCGCCGGACCCGCGGCTCGCGCTCTCGCCCGGGCCGGCACAGCGCGACGAAACGCGCGCCGGCGAGCCGCACCGATGCATCGATCGGCGTCAGCGCGTCGCGTTCGACGTGCTCGGCGGCCAGCACCGAACTGAGCAGCCCGACACCCTGCCCATGCAGCACGGCCTGCAGCGCGTAATGCTCGTCGTCGTAATGGCGGAACACCGCGCGCTCGAGCCATGCTTCGCGACCGGCCGCACGGCACCACGATGCCCAGTCGACCGACACGGGAAGCGGCGTATCCCAGGTGGTCTCGATCAGCTCGATACGCTCGTTCGCGCGCCCGACGTCGAGGCCGCGCGCCGCATACGCGCCGAAATACTCGTCGATCAGCGCGATCTCGTGCAGCGCGGGAAATGTGCGCGACGTCGCGCGGATCGCGAGATCGACCCGCGCGTCGCGTTCGAGATCGACGAGCGCGTTGCCGGTTTCCACCTTGATGTGCAACTGCGGATCGACGCGCCGGAACCGGCCGAGCCGCGGAATCAGCCACATCGCGGCGAACGCGGGCGTGGTGGTCAGCACCAGCGTGCGCGTATCGGCCGCCGCGGGCCGCAGCGCATCGAGCCCGCGGCTCATGCCGAGCAGCGCGTCGTGACACGCGCGAAACAGTTGCCCGCCCTCGTCCGTCAACCGCACGCCGCTCGCGCCACGCTCGAACAGCAGCACGCCGAGCCGGCTTTCGAGCGACTTGATCTGATGCGACACGGCCGCCGGCGTCACGGAAAGTTCGTCGGCGGCCGCCTTGAACGTGCCGAGCCGCGCGCACGACTCGAATACACGCAATGCAGTCAGGGGAATTTTCGAGAACACGAGGCCTCGCGGGCCGGATCCGGCCAGGTTGAATTCGATTCAATCCGCGTGAGATTAGGTGAATTGAGGCGCGCGCGCAACGCGGGTAGCCTTCCGGGACGTCGCGGCACGGCGGCCGCGGCACGCAGTAGCGGCCAACCCACCGCCCAACCATCGACGCACCAGCAACCGTCGAACCGGAGAACCAACGTGCAAGGCCTACCGCGCAGGATCACGCAGGCGGTGCTCTACGAAGCGATCGCCATTTCCTGCATCTCGCCCGCGATCGCGGCGCTCTTCAAGCAGGGTCTGGTCTATTCGGGCGCGCTGTCCGCGACGATGTCGGCGATCGCGCTGCTGTGGAACATGATCTTCAACGCGCTGTTCGAGCGCTGGGAAGCGTCGCGCCGGCAGCCCGCGCGCACGCTCGCGCGACGGATCCTGCATGCGACCGGCTTCGAGGGCGGGCTCATCTTCATCCTCGTGCCGGTCGTATCGTGGTGGCTCGACATCTCGTGGTTCGACGCGTTCGTCGTCGACATCGGGCTGTTCGCGTTCTTCTTCTGCTACGCGTTCGTGTTCCAGTGGGCGTTCGATCGCGTGTTCGATGTGCCGGCGGCGACGAAGGAATCGTGACGAGGTGTTCGCGGGCCGGCTTCGCGCCGATCGACGCGCAGCCCGAAAGCAACGCGGCCCGCCCGCACGATACGGGAGGGCCGCGTTTCATCACGCCGGCGCGCCGCCTTCGGCGAGCGCGTCGGTCACGTCGACGCTCAATGCACGCCGAGATACGCCTTCACCGCCGGCAGGCCCGGCTTGCCGTCGAGCGTCGTCACGCCGGCCAGCCACTTGTCGAGCGCCTGCGGATTCGCCTTCAGCCACTCGGCGGCGGCCTTGTTCGGGTCTTCCTTGTTCATGATCGGCAACATCACGTGGTTCTCGATCGACGTCGTGAACTGCAGGTTCGACACGAACTTCGCGACGTTCGGGCAACGCTGCGCGTAGTCCGGCGGCGTGGCCGTCAGCACCTTCGCCTCGCCGTAGTTCGGGCCGAACACGTCGTCGCCGCCGCTCAGGTAGTCGATCTTCATCTGCACGTTCATCGGATGCGGTTCCCAGCCGAGGAACACGATCCACTGCTTGTCGCGGATCGCGCGGTTCACCTCGACCAGCATCCCGGCCTCGCTCGACTCGACCATCTTGAACTTGCCGAGGCCGAACTGGTTGCCGTCGATCATCTTCTTGATCAGCAGGTTGCCGTCGTTGCCCGGTTCGATCCCGTAGATCTTGCCGTTGAGCTTGTCGGCGTACTTCTGGATGTCGGCGAACGACTTCAGGCCGCCCTGGTACACGTAGTCGGGCACCGCGAGCGTGTATTTCGCGCCGGTCAGGTTGGGCGTGGCGAGCACCTTGATCGTGCCGGCCTTCGTGAACGGCTGGATGATCGGGTCCATCGTCGGCGACCAGTAGCCGAGGAACACGTCGATCTGCTTGCTCTTGATGCCCGCGAACGTGATCGGCACCGACGCGATCGTCTTGGTCGGCGCGTAGCCGAGCCCCTGCAGCATCGTCGCTGCAAGACCGGTGGTGGCAGCGATGTCGGTCCAGCCGACGTCCGCGAAGCGCACGTTCTTGCATACGGGCGGGTCGGCCGCATAAACCGCCGACATCGGCGCGGCCATCCCGATCCCGCATACCGCTGCGATCAATTGGCGCTTCATCTGTCTTCTCCTCAAAGTGACGTCGTTTTTCATGGGGGCGGGATCGATGGTTGAAGCCGCGCGCCGCGATCCCGGCGGCGTCGCGGACCGAATGGTTCGCGCGGGTTGCGTCAGCGCCCCGGCAACCGTCGCTCGTAGCTCGGCGCGTGACCGAACTGCGCGCGATACGCCTTGCTGAAGTGACACGGCGAATGGAATCCGCACGTCGTCGTCACGCGCGCGATCGACGCATCCGTAGTGCGCAGCAGGTCGCGCGCGCGTTTCAGCCGAAGCGTGAGGTAATAGTGAGTGGGCGACACGTTCAGGTACACCTTGAACATCCGCTGCAGGTGACGCTGCGACAGCCGCACGAGCCGCGCGAGTTCCTCGAGCGACAGCGGCTCCTCGATGTTCGCTTCCATCAGCCGCACCACTTCGATCAGTTCCGCGCGCGAGAAGCCGACGCGCGCATCGACGGGGATCGGCTGCGTATCGGTCGAGCTGCGGATGCGTTCGAGGATGAACTGCTCGGACACCTGCGCGGCGAGCTGCTGGCCGAAACGCATGCCGACGAGATTCAGCATCAGGTCGAGCGGCGCGGTGCCGCCGGTGCAGGTGAGCCGGTCGCGATCGACGACGAACAGCTCGTCGGCGAACCCCACCTGCGGAAACTCCGCATGCAGCGCGGACAGGTTCTCCCAGTGCACGGTGCAGCGATAGCCGTCGAGCAGGCCGCCCGACATCAGCGCATACGCGCCGGTGCAGATGCCGCCCAGCGGCAGCCCGCGTTCGGCGAGCGCCGCGAGCGTGTCGCGCGCGCCGTCGTCGACCACCTCGCGGATGTGAATCCCGCCGCACACGATCATCACGTCGGGCAGGTTCGTGTAGTCGAGCGCCTGGGTCGGCCGCACCGCGATGCCGTTGCTGGCCCGCACGGGGGCACCGTCGAGCGAATAGATCGACCACTGGTAGTGATCGGCACGCCCGACGTAGTTCGCCATCCGAAGCACTTCGACCGCGCTCGAGAACGCGATCATCGAGAAGTGCGGCAGCGTCAGGAAGCCGAAATGGGCAAGGGACGAAACCGGTGAAACGCGAGCGGCGGGCACGGCGGCAGCGGCGGCGGACGTCACATCGAGCTCCTGGCGAACGGTTGAGCAGGTTGCACGCAGCCAGCCCCGTGGCAAACGCCACGGAAGCCGGTATCGAATCGGAAGAGGCGGCCGGAAGTCGAACCGGCCGCCGGTTGCTTACGCTTGCGCGGGCGCGGCCTTCGCGCGGAACAGCTGCTTCAGGCCCGAGAACAGCGGTGCTTTCGCGGTGCCCGGCGCGCGGCCGAAGCTCTCGGTGATGCGGTCGAGAATGATCGCGAGCAGCACGACCGACAGACCGCTTTCGAAGCCGAGGCCGATGTCGAGGCGCTGGATACTTGCGAGCACGTCGTTGCCGAGGCCACCCGCGCCGACCATCGACGCGATGATCACCATCGACAGCGCCATCATGATGGTCTGGTTCACGCCCTGCATGATCGACGGCAGCGCGTTCGGGAACTGCACCTTGTACAGCAGCTGCCACGGCGTGCAGCCGAATGCCTGGCCGGCTTCGACGATCTCGCGGTTCACGTGACGGATGCCGAGGCTCGTCAGGCGCACGGCCGGCGGCATCGCGAAGATCACCGTCGACAGGATCCCCGGCACGCGGCCGAGACCGAACAGCATCGCGGCAGGAATCAGGTAGACGAACGCGGGCATCGTCTGCATCAGGTCGAGGATCGGACGCACGATCGCGGCGACCCACTTGCTCTTCGCGGCCCAGATGCCGAGCGGAATGCCGAGCACGAGGCTGATGATCGTCGACGACAGCGTGAGGCCGAGCGTGATGACCGTCTGATCCCAGAAGCCCGTCGCGAAGATCAGCAGCAGCGACGCGGTGGTGAACAGCGCGAAGCGCCAGCCCACGCGCCACAAGCCGACGCCGATGAAGATCGCCATCATCAGCCACATCGGGATCGCCTGCAGGCTGTGCTCGACGAAGGCGGCGAGCCCCTCGATCGCGCGGCCGATCGCATCGAACGTCGCCGCGTCATGATCGAGCAGGTAGTGAACGGACTGGTCGACCCAGGTACCGAGCGGAATCATTTCAGACATGGGAGCCTCGCGAACGCGTGATGGCCTTCAGGATAAGAGCGCGGTCGACCGAGCCGCAGTAGCAGCCGTCGTCGTCGACGACGGGCAGTGCATTCGGGCTCGCGACGACGCGCGCGACGACATGTTCGAGCGACGCATCGCGCCGGATGCTTTCGATCGGCCGCACCGACGGCGTGTCCTGACCGATCGCCTCGCGCGTGACGAAGCCGCGGATCTTGCGTGCGGCGTCGAGCACGAACGCATATTCGGCACTGCCGTTCAGCGTCGCCGCGACGTTCGCGGCGTCGCACTTCGACATGGTCGGCACGGCCCCCGTCTGCATCAGGTCGCCCGCCGTCAGATAGCGGCTCGTGTCGATGCCGTCGAAGAACGCGCGCACGTAGTCGTCGGCCGGGTTCGCGATGATGTCCTGCGGCGTGCCGACCTGCACGAGCCGGCCGCCTTCCATGATCGCGATGCGGTTGCCGATGCGCAGCGCCTCTTCCAGATCGTGCGACACGAACATGATCGTGCGGCGCTGTTCCTTCTGCAGTTGCAGCAGCACGTCCTGCATTTCGCGGCGCTTGAGCGGATCGAGCGCGGAGAACGCCTCGTCCATGATCATCAGCGACGGGTTCACGGCCAGCGCGCGGGCCAGGCCGACGCGCTGCTGCATGCCGCCCGACAGCTCGGACGGCAGCTTGTGCGCGAACGGTGCGAGGCCGACCTGCTCGAGCACCTCCATCGCACGGCGTTCGCGTTCCTTCTTGCCGACGCCCGCGACCTCGAGGCCGAACGCGGCATTCGACACCACGGTGCGATGCGGCATCAGCGCGAACGACTGGAACACCATGCTCATGTCCTTGCGGCGCAGCGCGGTCAGCGCCGAGCGGCGTGCCGACGCGACGTCGAGCCCGTCGATCAGCACCTTGCCGGCGCTCGGATCGACCAGCCGGTTCACGAGGCGGATCAGCGTGGATTTGCCGGAGCCGGACAGGCCCATCAGCACGAATATTTCGCCTTCCTGCACGTCGAACGAAACGTTGTGCACACCGACGACCTGACCGGTACGCTTGAGCACATCGTCTTTCGTTGCGCCGGCGGCGAGCATGTCGAGCGCCTGCTGCGGGTTGCTTCCAAATACCTTGCACAGACCTTCGACTACGACCTTGGGGGCATCCATCGAAACCTTCTCCTCGTGTAGCGGGGACTCACGCGTGTGACTCAACGTGCCTACATAGTTGCCAGAAAAAACCCCGACCTGCCGACGAATTACGACAAACGCTTGCGCAAATACGACACACCCCGCAGGCCCGCCCGGCGGGGCGCGGCGCTCGGCGGCCCCCGATTGCGGCGACGCAATACGCGCACAGCCAGCACCGGCGGGCATCGCGGGCGTGACTTGTGCGCAGCAGCGCGACGCGCGAGCGGCGGCGTTTTACGACAACCCGCAAAAACCGCGCGTCGCTTTACGACAATTCCACGTCCGATCGGACCGTTCGCCTGCCCGGCGCCGGCAAAAAGAATGGTCGTACGAAAACGGGCGCCGCGAACGCGCGGCAGCCATGCTTCGCGGCCCGCCCGCAACCCAGAAAATCCCCCATGGCCATTGTGATACATTCCGGCAAACACGCCGATCGCGACGTCGCCGCGCGCCTTGCGCATGGCGCTGCGCCGGCAGTCCGCGCACGCCGGTTCGCCTGCCGGCCATACGGAAACAGCCTCGATCGCGCCGCGCGACGATCGAAGGACGATAACGAAATGAGAGAGGGAGCAAGGCGATGAATTGGGCTTTTGCCGCAATCGGTTTCATCGTGGGCGGTATCGCCGCATTGTTCGGGGATTTCTCCGCCGCCAACGGCGCGCTGCTCGGTGCGGCGGCCGGGTTCTGCATCGGCTACGCGCTGCAGCAACGCAAGCACACGCACGGCGGTACGCCCCCCGACGCGTTCGCGATTTCCGCGACGCCGCAACCCGCTCCCGTGCCGCTCGCCGATCGCGTCGCGCGCCTCGAAGCGACGGTCGACGCGCTCACGCGCGAGCTCGACGTGCTGCGCGGCCAGCTCGCCGGCGCGAAGGCCGGTGCCGCAGCGACCGGCAGCGCCGCGCAGGTGCCGTCGACGCCTCCCTCCGCCATCACGCCTGCGCCCGCCGCGATCCCGCCTCGACCATCCGTGCAGCCTGCGGTCGCGAGCGCCGGCGTGCCGTCGTCGACGTCCGCGCCCGCGCCCGCGCCGGCAGTCGCCACGCGGACGAGCGCCGCACCTGCTGCCGCCGGCGCACCGACGAGTGCGCCCGCAACGACCACGCCGCCCGCCCCACCCGCCCCGCCCGAACCCCGCGAACCCGGTATCGCCGAACGCGCGCTCCGCGCGGCGCGCGACTGGCTGCTCGGCGGCAACACGGTCGTGCGCGTCGGCATCATCGTGCTGTTCTTCGGCGTCGCATTCCTGCTCAAGTACGCGGCCGACAACGACATGCTGCCGATCGAATTCCGCCTGGCCGGCACGGCGCTCGCCGCGGCCGCGCTGCTCGCGATCGGCTGGCGCGTGCGTGCGCGCCGCGCGGCGTACGGTCTCGTGCTGCAGGGTGGCGGCATCGGCATCCTGTACCTGACGATCTTCGCCGCGACCAAGCTCTACGCGCTGCTGCCGGTCGGCGCGGCGTTCCCGCTGATGGTCGCGGTGTGCGCGCTGAGCGCGTTCCTCGCGGTGAAGCAGAACGCGCTGCCGCTCGCGTTCATGGGCAGCGCGGGCGGCTTTCTCGCGCCGGTGCTGCTGTCGACCGGCCACGGCAGCCATGTCGCGCTGTTCAGCTACTACGCACTGCTGAACGCAGGCATCTTCGCGATCGCGTGGTTCAAGGCCTGGCGTCCGCTGAACCTGCTCGGCTTCGTGTTCACGTTCACGATCGGCTCGGCGTGGGGCGTGACGGCGTACCGCCCCGCGCTGTTCGCGACCACCGAGCCGTTCCTGATCCTGTTCTTCCTGATGTATGTCGGCATCGCGCTGCTGTACGCGGTGAAACGCGAACTGGCGCTGCGTCACTATGTCGACGGCACGCTCGTGTTCGGCACGCCGATCGTCGCGACCGCGCTGCAGGCGTCGCTCGTGAAGGACATGCCGTTCGGGCTCGCATGGAGCGCGGTCGCGCTGTCGGCGTTCTATGTCGCGATCGCCGCCTGGCTCGCGCGGCGCCGCGATCGTCTCGCGCTGCTGTTCGAAGCGATGCTCGCGCTCGCGGTGATCTTCGCGACGCTCGCGGTGCCGCTCGCGTTCTCGGGCCCGACGACCAGTGCCGCGTGGGCGATCGAAGGCGCGGCGATCGTGTGGGTCGGCGTGCGCGAGAAACGCCTTGCGCCGTTCGGCTTCGGCCTGCTGATGCAGATCGCCGCGGCCGGCGCATTCTTCACGAGCCTGCTCGGCCCGGCCGACACGAACGCGCTGCCGGTGCTCAACAGCGCATACATCGCGATGCTGCTGATCGCGCTCGCCGGGCTGTTCACGGGCTGGTGGCTGCACGGACGCGACGAAGCGCGCGCGTGGCACGCGTGGATGCCGGACGTCGGCGCGGCCGCCGCGGCGTGGGGGCTGTTGTGGTGGCTGAGCGGCGGACTGCACGAGATCCTCGTCTACGCGGGCCGTCACGTCGACCTGCATGCGGACCGGTTCGTCGTCGACGCGACCGCGCTGTTCGCCGCCGGCACCGCGTGGCTCGCGCACGTCGCGCGCCGCAAGCTCGCGTGGCCGATCGCCGAATGGCCGGCACTCGCGCTGACGCCGGTGCTCGCGCTCCTCGCGTTGCGCGCGTTCGATTCGCACGAGGCGCCGCTGTCGGGCATGGGCGCCTTCGCGTGGCCGATCGCCGTCATCGCATGCTATGCGCTGCTGCTGCGGCAGTCGCGCGGCACGGCGGCAGCCGGTCCGGCGGCGAGCGCGGCGGGCGCGGCGGGCGCGGCGGGCACGTTGGCCGTGGCGGCCATCCCCGTTCCCGTGATCGCGCCGTTGCACACGCTGATGTTCTGGACGTTGTGCGGGCTGTTCTCGCTCGAGGGCTTCTGGCGCCTGCGCGCGTTCGTCCCCGAAGGCGCGTGGAGCTGGAGCGCGTGGGCCTACGGCTTCGGCGCGCTGCTTCTGCTGGTGTCGGGCCCCGGCTCGCGCCTGCGCTGGCCGGTCGCCGCGTTCCCGCGCGCGTATCAGGTATGGGGGGCTGCGCCGCTCGCCGCGCTGCTGTGGCTGTGGAGCATCGCCAGCGTGACGAGCGACGGCGATGCGTCGCCGCTGTTCTGGCTGCCGCTGCTCAATCCGCTCGACGTCGCGCAACTGCTGATCTTCGTCGCGTTCGCCACCTGGCTGCGCCGCCTGAAGACGCTCGGGGTCACCTGGCATCCGCTGGCGGCCGACCTCGCCGCGCTCGCGACCGTGTTCCTGTGGTTCAACGCGCTGCTGCTGCGCACGCTGCATCAGCGTTTCCACCTGGCCTACGACATCGACGCCGTGCTGTCCTCGTTCGGCATCCAGCAGGTGTTCATGGTCGGCTGGAGCCTGTTCGCGTTCGCCGGCATGTGGCTGACGCGCCGCAACGGCATCGCGCGCGTGTGCGCGCTGGCGTCGCTGCCGCTGATCGTCGTGATGTGGGCCTGGACCTTCTACGCGAACTTCACGCAGGACGGCGGCAGCTGGGCGCGCATTCCTCTGCTCAATCCGCTCGACCTCGTGCTGGTGGTGGTCTATGCGCTCGCCGCGTCGTGGTTCGTGCGTGCGCGCACGCTCGGCTGGCCGTTCGGCAACTATCGCGTCGAACTGCTCGGCGCGGCCGGCGCAACGGCCTTCCTGTGGCTGAACGCGATCCTGCTGCGCACGCTGCATCACTGGACCGGCGTGCCGTACGCATTCGACGCGATGGCGGAATCGACGCTCGTGCAGGCGTCGGTCTCCGTGTACTGGACGCTCTGCGCGCTCGCGACGATGATCGGGGCCACGCGCCGCGGCTTGCGTCCGCTGTGGTTCGTCGGCGCCGCACTCCTCGCGCTCACGGTGATCAAGCTGTTCCTGTTCGACCTGTCGCACGTCACCGGCATCGAACGCATCGTGTCGTTCATCGGCATCGGCATCCTGCTGCTGTTGATCGGCTATTTCTCGCCGCTGCCGCCGAAGGCCGCGGCCCAACCGGGCGACACCCAACCATGAAACGACTCGCAGCCCTGCTCGGCCTGAGCCTGCTGACGTCGTTCGCGACGGCCGACGGCGCCCCCGGCGCGGAACGCGTCGCGCGGCGCTTCTCGCTCGATCTCGACGGCAGCGCCGCGTATTACCAGCTCACCGTGCCGCAGGCCGTCTATGCGGCCAGCCGGCGCGACGATCTCGGCGACGTGCGCGTGTTCAACGGCGCCGGCGAGCCCGTGCCGTATTCGCTCGATGCGCCTGCGGCGGCCGCCGTGCCGCCGGCGCGCACGCCGGTGCACTGGTTCCCGCTGCCACCCGCGCGCGCCGACGACGGTCAGGCGCCGCTCGGCGTGTCGGTCGCGCCGGACGGCTCGCTGCGCGCGGCCGTCACCGCACCGGCTCGCGCGAAACATGCGGCAGATCTCGTCGACCTGTCGCATGCGGACGGCGAGGTCGACGCGCTGCTCGTGCATGTGAGCGACGACAGCTACCAGGGCCGTGTCGCCGTCGAAGCCAGCGACGACCTGCGCAGCTGGCGCTCGCTCGGCAGCACGCAACTGCTGAAGGTCGGCCGCGGCGGCGACCTGCTGGTGCAGGAACGCATCGCGCTCGAGGGCGCGGGGCCGCGCTACCTGCGGCTCGACTGGCTCGACGGCGCGCCCGCGATCGGATCGATCGAGATCGAAACGCAACCGCACGATGCGCGCACGGCGGACTCCGCTGCCGTGCCGCGTCAATGGCGCGAAGCCGTACACGTGCGGGCCGGCGGCGCGCCCGGCGAGTATCTGTTCGATACCGATGGCGCCTATCCGGTCGACCGCGTGCGCATCGACCTGCCGCAACCGAATACGGTTGCGCGCGCAACGCTGCAGAGTCGCCCCGACGCGCAGGCGCCGTGGCGCGAGGTCGCCAATGCCGTGCTGTTCCGGCTGCAGGGCAAGGGCGGCGAACAGCGCAACCCGCCGCTGGCGTTTGCATCGAATCCCGATCGCGCGTGGCGAATCATCGTCGACATGCGCAACGGCGGGCTCGGCGGCGGCCAGCCGGCCGTCGCGGTCGGCTGGCATCCGGCCGCCCTGACCTTCGTCGCGCGCGGCATGCCGCCGTTCACGCTCGGTGTCGGCAATGCGTCGCTGCCGTCGTCGGCCGTGAGCCGCGATGCGCTGCTGGTCGGAATGGCGCCGGAGGTACGGCCCGCGCGCGTCGGTGCGGCGCTGCCGGCCTCGGCGGTCCCGCCCGGGCCGGCAGCCGATACGGATGCGGCCCGCCGTTACGTGCTGTGGGGTGCGCTGGTCGTCGCGGTCGGCGTGCTCGGCACGATCGCATGGCGCCTCGCACGCGGCGGCGGCGACACGCCTGCTCGCGACGAGTAGGACCACGCCACCACGCCGGCACACCGGCACGCCGAATCAGGCCGGTGCCGCTCGCACCGTTCGCGCAGTTCCCACCGTTCACACCGTTCGCGCCGCGACGCGGCCGTGCGGACGCGGACGCCACGGTGACGAGCGGCAGCTGGCCGCGCCGGCCGCCCCCATCGCCGGCGAGCGCGTACCGCGACGCGCACGCCAGTCGGCCCGGATCGCCGCGATCGCGCGAAGCGCCCATGATTGCGCCATCACGACAGGCCGCACGCCCCGCCGCGATGCCGGCGGCATGCGACGCGCGACGCATGCGACGGGACGCCTGCACAGGATCGCGCTGTCATAGCGCTTGCCGGCGAAGCGCACGATATCGACGACGTCGAAACCCTGGGCCCGGTAGAACGCCAGCAGATGCGACGCGGGATGCGGCGTATCGAGCGCGAGCAGCGAATAACCGCGCAACGCGGCCCACTGCCCGGCAAACGCGAGCAGCGTCGCACCGATCCCGCCGCCTTGCCAGCCGGGATCGACGGCCACCTGGCGCACGCTCGCGACGCCGTCGCGACGGTACAGCGAACACGGCGACGCCGGATCGGTGGCGTAGAGCGTCATCGTGCCGACGACGCGACCACCAGACACCGCGACATGACATTCACCCGCTTCCGCGCGGCGACGCGTGACCTCCTCGGCCTGGTCGACACACGTACAGTTGAGCCCCATCGCGCCGAGTCGCGCGAACGCACGATGCAGCAGCGCGGTGAGCTGCGTGTAGCTGTCGACTGCCGGATCGAAGCGCCGCACGATGACCCGGTCGGCGCGCACGGCAGGCGGCGCGGCGGGTGAACGTTCGGCGATCGTGTTCCGGGATATCGACATGGCAGCGCTCCGTGGTCAGGATGACCGAAGTCTAGGAGCGCGCCGCGAGGCGTCGCAAGAAAAAATGTCGTAAAAAAGACGAGAATTCGAAGCGAGGCGATGGCGCGACGGTGTGCATTTTCATGCGTCCGACGCCTTCGGTCACGTGGTCGAACACACCGATCGTTGTGCCTGCAAGCAATGCGTGACGCACACTGCGTCGCCGACCCCATGCCGCGCGATTCCGGACTTGCGATGCCCCGCGCGAGCGCCCCGCATCGTCGTTGACACACCCGGCGACGCGCTCCAGACTCGCTGATCCTCCACCGCACCGCGAGCGCACATGGTCACCTGCTTCCTTCGCTACGTCATCGATCCGTACAAACTCGAGCAGTTCGAAACCTACGGCAAGATGTGGATTCCGCTCGTCGAGCAATTCGGCGGCACGCACCACGGCTACTTCCTGCCTTCCGAGGGCGCGAGCAACATCGCGCTCGCGATGTTCTCGTTCCCGAGTCTCGCCGAGTACGAGCGCTATCGCGAACGCTCGAAGGCCGATCCCGCGTGCCAGGCCGCGTTCCGGTATGCAGAGGAAACACGCTGCATCGTCAGCTACGAGCGCAGCTTCTTCCGGCCGGTGTTCGAGTAACCCCGCGCATCGCGCCCCCTTTCCGGCGCCGGACGAAAAAACGCCCCGCCTGCATCCGCGCGGCGGGGCCAACCCATGTCAGTAGAGACATTCATGGAGGAGACGGGCCCATCTTATCGAGCGCGGCTCGCCGTCCCAACCAAGCATTTCTGCTATCCATCTGCGTCGCCGCGCGCACGCGCGCCCCGCGTGCCTGGCATATCGATAGAACGAAAAGTCGTTTTCAGAGTGGCGGCGGGGTCGTTACCATCTGGTTTTAAGCCTGTGCTTAGCCGGGCAAGCCATCCCCAAGGAGCGCCCTTTGACTGCATTCGATCAACACCGCCGCCCGTTCGTGGTCGGCATCGGCGGCACCACCCGGGCCGCGTCGTCGACCGAGCGCGCGCTGTCGTTCGCGCTGCGCGGCGCGCAAGCCGCCGGCGCACGCACGCGCCTGTTCGACGGCCCGTTCCTGCATACGCTGCCGCACTACGCCCCCGAACACAAGACGCTGACCGACGCGCAGCGAGAACTGATCGACACCGTGCGCGAAGCCGACGCGATCATCATCGCGACGCCCGGCTATCACGGCGGCGTGTCCGGCCTCGTGAAGAACGCGCTCGACACGCTCGAGGAACTGCGCGCCGACGAGCGCCCGTACCTCGACGGTCGCGCGGTCGGCCTGATCGTCACGGCCTACGGATGGCAGGCCGCCGGCACCGTGCTGACGTCGCTGCGCTCGATCGTCCACGCGCTGCGCGGCTGGCCGACCCCGTTCGGCGCCACCGTGAACACGCTCGAAACGCGCTTCGAGAGCGCCGACAGCTGCTCGGATCCGAAGGTCGTCGCACAGCTCGAGACCGTCGGCTCGCAGGCAGCCGAATTCGCGCTCGCGTTCGCATCGCATCGCGCGGCCACGCATGCCGCGTCGGTCGACGCGCTCGCGCCCGTGCTGAAGATCGCCAACCAGTAATCCCCGCCTCCCCGCAGCCCGCGCCCGGCCGACGACGTTCGCCGCGCGCGGGCTGCGCGCGTCTGGCAGTCCGGCGCGCATCGCAGCGCTGCCGCCTGCTTCATGCCGGCTCCCCACCCCGATAACGATCCGGCCCACCACGTGATTTGCATTGGCCGAAAGATTGGTTCACGCGGGCCGCGGGTTTTCGTACGCTGAAAGCCCGAACCTTCCATGCGCACGCCATGAACCGCACGATCCGTTACAAGGGCTACGAAGTCGCCCCCGCCGCCGCCCGGCTGCCGAACGGGCTGTTCGCCGCGAACCTGACGATCGAGAAGGCAAGCGGCGGCCCGTCGCCGCGCGCCGTATCGTTCGACGCAATCGATTTCTTCTTCGAAGAGGAACACGCGCTCGCGTATGCGTCCCGCTGGGGACGCCTCTGGGTCGATACACAGGCCTGAGCGCGGCACCCGGCAGCAGCAGGGCTGCTCGAAAATGCGCGATTACGGAAGCTATGCAAGAATCTTTCGTCTCGTAATCGCATAACAACAGCCATGTCCGACACGCTGCAGGAAGACCATGCAGCGGCAGATCACGCCATGCGCAACTGGACCTTCGAACGTCAAGGTCCGGTCAGGATCGGTTCCGATGCGCACAGGCAAATGTTCTGCCGCATGCTGCTCGATACGCACAACCCGTACAAACCGGCCGTCATCGACTGGCCGCCGCTCAAGCCCGACGAACTCAAGCGGCTCACGTCGCTGCCGATCTGGGACATCGCCGTGCAGACCGAAGGCCGCGCGTCGATCCGCGTCGCCACCTTCGCCGCAACCGTCGGCGATCCGCTGCTGCGCCGGGCGCTCGAGATGGACGGCGCCGAGGAAGCTCGGCACAAGGTCGTGCTGTCGAAGCTGGTCCAGGCATACGGCATCAAGCTCGCCCCCGAACCGGCCTATCCGGCACCGAAGGACCCCGAGTGGTCGTGGATGGTGACCGGCTTCAGCGAATGCATCGACAGCTTCTTCGCGTTCGGCCTGTTCCGCTCCGCGCAACGCTCCGGCTATTTCCCGCCCGAACTCGTCGACACCTTCGAGCCCGTGATCCAGGAGGAAGGCCGGCACATCCTGTTCTTCGTGAACTGGTATGCATGGTACTGGCGGAGTTTGCCGTGGTGGCGCCGGCCGTGGTTCTTCGCGCGGGTGGCGGCCGTGTGGGCATTCCTGATCCGGGAACGCATCGGCATCGCGCGCGGGATCGATGCGGACGGCGTCGCGCACGACGCGAACTTTCCGGCGACGAGCACTGCCGACATCGGCGATGCGCTAAATCCGCGCGAACTGATCGAACTGTGCGTCAGCGAGAACGACCGGCGCATGGCCGGGTACGACAAACGGCTGCTGCGCCCGATGTTCGTGCCGCGCATGGCGCGCCTCGCGCTGCGATTCATGCGGAAATAAGGCTGCTGCGGCGGATTGCCGGCGACGCACGCAGGCCGGCCGTCGGCGCCTTGTCCGGGACGATGTACTGCGCCGCCCCGACCGGGTGGCAGAACCGGGTCGCGTTGCCGCGGCCGCCATCCTCATCGCGGTTCACCCTTCCGGACGAGAACGAACCACACCCCGGCTCGCATCCGGCGATTTGGGTGCGGCATCACGCCAGCCAACGAACGCTCGTCAGCCTGACGATGCTCATCCGACGCGCTTGCGTATCGTCTTTCTCTCCAGCGGAATGCCCCCCTTGCCAGCACGGTAGAGTCACCGCGAAGCAGATGCGGGTTTCTGCTCGCGGCTCCCCGTTGCCCCCATCGTTCGCGTCTTCGGCCGTCATCGTGGGCGCCCCGCCACATCATCGCAACGACTCCGGTTGCAAGACTGCCCGGCGCGGGCGATCTGGCACCTCGTCTCCCCCTGCCCCAACCCGTCATATGAAGTACGTCAATTGAACAGATTCCGAACTGGAATCCCAATCGCCGTACCAATGCACCTGTAGCACTTTTTTACAACTTTGAGAAACCGGCGCCGGGGAAGGCCCGCCCCACGGGCGCGCGCGGCCGATGAGATGCGCAAACCAGCATAATCAGACAATCCGTGGCTCATGTTTTTTTTGATTTACCGGCAAACCAATAAATACAATTAAAAATCCACATCAAATCTCGTATTAATAAATTAACAAGAGCCTCGAATGCATACGAGCCAGCGTCCCGCCTGACATTACAACTCAGAAAGGCAAACGTTTGCCGCAAACGTTTGTCGTTTCATTTGTCTTACTTTTTTGGTTACCCAATGTGCGGCAACACACACAAAACTACGTCACAACGTTGATTTTTATGGTTTTTTTTCATCCATCACCGCATCCGCACGAGACCTTCACTCCACCTTCCAGTCATTTTCAACTTTCTTACACACCAACAGATCAAAACACGATCTATTAACCATCTTTTAACTTCCAAAACCTTCGATTTATCACTGTTTGTCAATCTCAAAATATCGCCTCAAATAAACTCCGCCCATCAATTTTAAGATTCGCGCGAGCGCACGGCAGATTCCTCTAACGAAAGAGACCGGTGTGTGGCGTGCATATTTGGAGGTAGTAGGACATGAACCGCACATACCGCTCGATCTGGAACGAAGCCCTTGGCGCCTGGGTCGCGGCATCCGAACACGATTCGGCACGGGGCAAGCCGAACAAGTCCGCCGTTGTGGTCGCGGCCCTCGCGGCGCTGACGATCGGTCTGCCATCGTTCGCCAGCGCGGCGACTTACATCCCCGGGACAGTCAACGGATTCGGACAGTTTTCGCCATCGAGCTGTACGTCCTCCAGCGGCAGCACGGCAGCCGGGCGCATAACCATGGGCGACACCAACTCGTATCCGACCGACGGCTCGGGTACGTGGTCGACCGTGACCGGCTGTAACGCATCCGGCAACAACAATCTCGCCGCGACGGTCTACGGCACCTACTCTCAGGTCACCGGCAAGGGCGGCACCGCCATGGGCTTCCTCAGCTCGGCTGCGTTGTGGGGCACGGCCGCCGGCCTCGAAACCACCGCCAGCGGCGCCGGGTCCACCGCGCTCGGCTTCGGCTCGACCGCGAACGCGCTGAACTCGGTCGCGATCGGCGGCGCGGGCGGTAACGGCACGACGCCGCTGTCCCAGGCAAACTCGACCATCGCATCGGGTGCGGGTGCAATCGCGATCGGCAGTAACGCAACCAAGGGCGCGCAAGCAGCCGCTTCGGACTCGATCGCGATCGGCGGTCAGTCTTCCGTTGCATCGGGCGCCACGTCCGGCGTCGCGGTCGGCCGCAACGCGACTGTCAATGGCGCGTACGGTATTGCACAAGGCGATAGCGTCGTCTCGGGCGCGACAGGCCAGAACGTCGCGATCGGTTCGAGCGGCACGACGGCCAACAGCGCCACGTCAGCGGGCGGTGCCGTCGCAATCGGCCGAGGCCAGGTGGCGACGGGCGACGGCGCGGTCGCGATCGGCGATCCGAACAGCGCAACCGGCACGGGTGCACTGGCGATCGGTGCAAACAACACGTCGAGCGGTTCCGGCGCCGTCGCGCTCGGCAACAGCACCTCCGCAAGCGGTACGGGCGCCGTCGCACTGGGTAACAGCACCACTGCGACCAACAGCTCCGTCGCGCTTGGCAGCTCGGCGACGGCCACGGGCACCAATGGAGCGGTGGCCATCGGCAATGCCGCGACCGCAACCGGCACCGGCGCGATCTCGCTCGGCACCATCGGCAGCTTCGGGGCCAAGTCGCTGGCCACTGGCTCGGACGCATTGGCGCTCGGGAACGGCTCGACAGCCAGCGGCACCGCCGGCTCGGTCGCCGTCGGCGCGGCAGCCGTCGCATCGGGCACCTATGCGACGGCCTTGGGAGCGAACGCGACCGCATCGGGTTCAAACTCGATCGCACTCTCCCAAAACGCTAATGCATCGGCCACAAATGCCATCGCAATCGGCACCGCGTCGAGCGTGACCATCGCGAACTCGGTCGCGCTCGGTAGCAACTCGACGACGATCGCGACGGCAGGCACCACGACCGGCGGCACCGGCCTGGTCAGCAGCTCGACGATCGGCGGCCAGAGCTTCGGTCCGTACGCAGGCGCCGGATCGGCGGGCGGCGTGGTCAGCGTCGGCGCCATCAACGCCGAACGCCGCATTCAGAACGTCGGCGCCGGCCTGGTCAGCGCAGGGAGCACGGACGCGATCAACGGCAGCCAACTGTACGCGGTCGCAACCACGACTATGTCGAACATCACCAGTCTGTCGACGTCGACTTCGACTGGCATCAGTTCGCTGTCCACGGGCCTGAGCTCGACCAATAGCTCGGTTGCATCGCTGTCGTCGTCCACGTCGACCGGCCTCTCGTCGGCGAACAGCTCGATCGGCTCGCTGTCCACCTCGACCTCGACCGGTATCAGCTCGCTGTCCACGGGCCTGAGTTCGACCAATAGCTCGGTGGCTTCGCTGTCGTCGTCCACGTCGACCGGCCTGTCGTCGGCGAACAGCTCGATCGGCTCGCTGTCCACCTCGACTTCGACCGGTATCAGCTCGCTGTCCACGGGCCTGAGCTCGACCAACAGCTCGGTTGCATCGCTGTCGACTTCCACGTCGACCGGCCTCTCGTCGGCGAATAGCTCGATCAGTTCGCTCTCCACGTCGACCTCGACCGGCATCAACTCACTGTCCACCGGCCTCAGCACGGTCACGACCAAGACCGACAATCTCGGCACCAGCACGGCCTCCGCCCTCGGCGGCGGTGCGAAGTATGATCCGACGACCGGAACGGTTTCCGCTCCGGCGTACACGACGTACAACGCGAATGGCACGACGTCGACCGCCAGCAGCGTCGGCTCGGCGATCGACAGCATCAACAGCCAGGGCATCAAGTACTTCCACGCGAAGTCGACGGCAGCCGACAGCCAGGCGCTCGGCACCGACTCGGTCGCGATCGGCCCGAATGCCATCGCCAACAACACCGGCGACGTCGCACTCGGCAGCGGCTCCGTCACCGACACGCCCCACGCAACGCCAACGGGTACCGTCGGCGGCGTAACCACCACGTTCGCGGGCGGCAACCCGAGCAGCGTGGTGAGCGTCGGCAACGCGAGTACGGGCACCACGCGTCAGATCACCAACGTCGCAGCAGGTCAAATCACGCCGACCAGCACGGACGCGATCAACGGCTCCCAACTCTTCGCGACCAATTCCATCGTGGATTCGCTGTCGACGACGGTGTCGTCGTCCAGCAGCGCAATCTCGTCGCTGTCGACCGGCATCACTTCGTTGTCGACGGGGCTGAGCTCGACCGATAGTTCGGTCGCTTCGCTGTCGACTTCCACGTCGACGGGCCTCTCGTCGGCTAACAGCTCGATTTCGTCGCTGTCCACCTCGACTTCGACGGGGATCAGCTCGTTGTCGACGGGCCTCAGCTCGACCGATAGCTCGGTGGCCTCGCTGTCGACGTCGACGTCGACTGGCCTCTCGTCGGCTAACAGCTCGATTTCGTCGCTGTCCACCTCGACCTCGACCGGCCTGTCGTCGGCTAACAGTTCGATCAGCTCGTTGTCCACGTCGACCTCGACGGGTATCAGCTCGCTGTCGACGGGCCTGAGCTCGACCGATAGCTCGGTCGCTTCGCTGTCGACTTCCACGTCGACTGGCCTCTCGTCGGCAACCAGCTCGATCGGCTCGTTGTCCACTTCGACCTCGACGGGCATCAGCTCGCTGTCGACGGGCCTGAGCTCGACCGATAGCTCGGTCGCTTCGCTGTCGACCTCCACGTCGACCGGCCTGTCGTCGGCTACCAGCTCGATCGGCTCGTTGTCCACGTCGACCTCGACGGGCATCAGCTCGTTGTCCACGGGCCTGAGTTCGACCGATAGCACCGTCGCATCGCTCTCGACCTCCACGTCGACCGGCCTGTCCTCGGCAACCAGCTCGATCAGCTCGCTGTCGACCTCGACCTCGACGGGCCTGTCGTCCGCGACCAGCTCGATCGGCTCGCTGTCCACCAGCCTCAGCTCGACCAACAGCTCGCTGACGTCGTTGTCCACGTCGACCGCAAGCAGCGTCACGTCGCTGTCCACGGGCCTGAGCTCGACCGACAGCTCGGTGGCGTCGCTGTCCACCTCGACGTCGACCGGCCTCTCGTCGGCGACCAGCTCGATCAGCTCGCTGTCCACGTCGACCTCGACCGGCCTGTCGTCGGCAACCAGCTCGATCAACTCGTTGTCCACGTCGACCTCGACCGGTCTCTCGACGGCCACCAGCACGATCCTGTCGCTGTCCACGTCGACCTCGACGGGTCTCTCGACGGCCACCAGCTCGATCACGTCGCTGTCCACCTCGACCTCGACCGCGATCGAAGCCGCGAAGACGCACTACTACAGCGTCAACGACAACGGCACGCAGCAAGGCAACTACGCCAACGACGGCGCGACGGGCGTCAACTCGCTGGCAGCCGGCGTGAACGCCAGCGCGGCAGGCGCCAGCAGCGTGGCAGTCGGCGACGGCTCGAACGCGCAGACGGCGGGCGCAGTCGCCATCGGCCAGAACGCATCGGCCACCGGCGGCAAGGCGGTGTCGATCGGCTCCGGCAACACCGCGAGCGGCGACGGCGCGGTCGCGATCGGCGACCCGAGCATCGCGACGGGCACCGGCGCAGTGGCGCTGGGCGCGAACGACACGGCGACCGGCACCGGCGCAGTGGCACTCGGCAACGCGAACACGGCAACCGGCAACAGCGCGCTCGCCCTCGGCAGCGCAAACCAGGCCACCGCGGACAACACGATCGCGCTCGGCAATCAGGCGACGGCCAGCGCGATCGGCGCCCAGGCCTACGGCTCGAATGCGAAGGCCACGGCAACCGACGCCCTCGCCTTCGGCACGAACGCGCAGGCCAATGTCGCCAACTCGATCGCGATGGGCGCGAACTCGACCACGGGCAACGCCGTCGGCGTATCGAGCGTCACGGTGGGCGGCATCACGTACCCGGTCTACGGCACCTCGCCAGTGGGCGTCTTCAGCGTCGGCGCACCGGGTGCGGAACGCCAGATCACGAACGTCGCGGCAGGCCGGGTATCGGCCACCAGCACGGACGCGATCAACGGCAGCCAGCTCAACGCGACGAACCAGGCGGTCAACAGCCTGTCCACGTCGACCGCGTCGAATATCGCGTCGCTGTCGACCGGTATCGGTTCGCTGTCCACGGGCCTCAGCTCGACCAACAGCAACCTCACGTCGTTGTCCACGTCGACCTCGACGGCGATCAACTCGCTGTCGACGGGCCTCAGCTCGACGAACAGCAACCTCACGTCGTTGTCGACGTCGACCTCGACCGGCATCGGCTCGCTGTCGACCGGCCTGAGCACGACGAACAGCACGGTGGCTTCGCTGTCGACCGGCGTGACGAATCTTGGCGATCAGGTGAACCAGTTGTCGACCACGATCAACAACAACACGACACGTGCGGCGAACAACACCGGCATCGCGGCCGACATGAACGGCACCGGCAACGACCGGCCGACCGTCACCGCCGGCTCGAACTCGGTGGCGATCGGCGCGAATTCGAACGACGGCGGTCGCTCGAACGTGGTGTCGGTCGGCAGCGACACGCAGCAGCGCCAGATCACGAACGTCGCGCCGGGTACGCAAGGCACCGACGCGGTGAACGTGAACCAGCTGACGCAGGTGCAGACGACGCTGTCGACCGCCTTGTCCGGCCAGCAAGGGCAGATCAACGCGCTGGGTTCGCAACTGCAGCAGACCGACCAGATGGCGAAGCAGGGTATCGCGGCCGTCGGCGCGATGGCGTCGATCCCGCAGCTCGATCGCGACGCCAACTTCGGGATGGGTATCGGCACGTCGACCTTCCTCGGCCAGAAGGCGATGGCGGTCAACATGCAGGCGCGCATCACGGAGAACCTGAAGGCGTCGATCAACGGCGGCTTCAGCGGCGGTCAGAAGGTGATCGGCGCCGGCATGCTGTACCAGTGGAAGTAACCCGTCGCGCCGCCACGCCGCCGGCTCGCGAGCCGGCGGCGCCAGGGGGCCCCGACGGCAGGACGAGCCCGCCGCGCAACGCGCGGCGGGCTTCAGTCAACCCAAGTATTGAGGACGTAACCGTGAACAAACTCGCTCTTGCGCTCGCGCTTTCCGCGCTGGCCCTCGCCGCGTGCTCGACCGCATCCGGCCCGACCTTCAGTGCCTCCGAACTGCAGCCGCGCGACGGCGTGCGCACCTTCCAGGTGGACTGCCACGGCCTGCTGTCGGGCCCGCAGACCTGCATGAAGGCCGCCCGCAAGATCTGCGGCGACCAGCCGGTGCGCACCGTCGATTCCGCCCGCGCGCTGCGCGACAATTCCGATCCCGCGACGCTGGTGTTCCAGTGCGGCGCCGCACCGGCCCAAGCTGCGTCGACGGCCGAGCCGGCCCCCGCGCCGGCCGCGGTCGAACACGTCAACCTCGCGGGCGACGCGCTGTTCGCGACGGGCATGGCCACGCTCACGCCGGCCGCGCGTGCGTCGCTCGACAAGTTGCTGAACGAACGCGAAGACCGCACGTACACGCATGTGACGGTCACCGGCCATACGGATTCGGTCGGCAACGACGCCGCCAATCTCGCGCTGTCGAAGCGCCGCGCGGAAACCGTCGCAAGCTACCTGAAGGCACACGGACTGAAAGCGCAGGCCGTGTCGGTCACGGGCCGCGGCAGTGCCGATCCGGTCGCGTCCAACGCGACGGCCGAAGGCCGCGCGAGCAACCGCCGCGTCGAGATCTCGCTGCAGCGCTGAGCAGCCGGCCGTCGCGGCCCCGGCGCACCCCGCGCCCGCACGCGACGGCCTCGACCGGCAACGCGCAGCCGCCCCGCCGCCACCCCGCCCGACCGCACCGACCCCGCTTCGCCGGGGCCCCGGCTCCCGCGCGGGCGGCTATGTCAAAGTTCGTCAGGCCCCCTCCACAAGACGGCGCCTTCCGTGCCACAATCGCCGCAGACAGCTGCCGAGGCGTTCCGCCCGCGTCGCGCGCCGTGACCCGCCCGACGACACACCGGAATCCGGCGGCCGCCCCGCGATCCGCGCCGCTCGACGCATATTCCGGCGCGTGCCGGCGCGAACACAACCACGACAATCCACGGCGCGCCGTTTCGCGGCCACGGCCGAACGCACGACGCCGCAGAGGAAACCAACCGGTGACGGACATCAATCAAGCCGCCTCGGGCGGCACCCGCAAGCAACGGCCGGCCGTCGGCATCTCGCTGTTTGCGCGGGACGGCCAGGCGATCTGGGAAAACGGCATTCACCAGAACATCGCGTTCCTCGCGATGATGCTCAAGCGCTCCGATCGCGTCGGCCCCGTCTATTTCCTGAACGGCGGCGACGCCAACGCGTTTCCGGCCGGGCTCGATCTCGACGGCCTCGACGTGCCGCTCGTGAAGCCTTCCGACGTCACGCACGACCTCGACGTCGTGATCGAGATGGGCGCGCAATTGCCGCTCGAATGGCGCAGGCACATGAAGGCGCTCGGCAAGAAACTGGTCGCCTTCTTCTGCGGACACGTCTACGCCGGCCTGGGTGAAACACCGATCTTCGGCAAGCCGTCGGGACACATCTTCAACGACACGCCGTTCGACGAAGTATGGCTGCTGCCGCAGTACGAGAAGACCGGCGCACCGATGCTGCAAACCCTGTTGCGCGCGCCGGTGCACCTGATGCCGCATATCTGGTCGCCGTATTTCCTCGATCGCCGCATCGCCGCGCTGGCGAGCGAAGGCCTGACGTTCGGCTATCGGCCCGGCCGTCGCCCGTGGAATCTCGCCACGCTCGAGCCGAACATCTCGGTCGTGAAGTCCTGCCACTACCCGATGCTCGCGTGCGACGAACTCTACCGCGCGCATCCGGACGCCGTGCAGCATCTGTTCGTCGTCAACTCGATGCACATGAAGGCCCATCCGACCTTCGTGCACTTCGCGAACAGCCTCGACCTCGTGCGCCATCACAAGGCGACGTTCGAGCCGCGCATCGACCTGCCGGGCTTCATGGCGCGCCACGCGGACGCCGTCGTGTCCCATCACTGGGAAAACGCGCAGAACTATCTGTACTACGACGTGCTGTATGGCGGTTATCCGCTGATCCACAACTCGACGCTGATCGGCGACGCCGGCTACTACTACCCGGACTTCGATTCCGCCGCGGGCGGCCGCGTGCTGCTCGATGCCTGGCTGCATCACGACGACCAGCTCGACGACTACCGCGCGAAAGCCGACCGGCTGCTGCGGTCGGTCTCGATCGACAACCCCGCGAACCTCGACGCGTTCGTCTCGCGTCTGGTCGCCTGAACCGGAGAATACGCATGTCGGACTCCAATGCCCGTCAAGCGCCCGGCGAGGGCAAGCGTCTCGTCGTCGGCGTGTCGCTGTTCGTGCGCGGCGCCGGCCAGTCGCTGTGGGAAAACGGCATCTTCCAGAACTGCCTGCTGCTGATCCTGTTGCTGCGCCAGTCGCCGCTCGTCGCTGAAGCCGTGATGGTGAACGGCGGCGAACAGCTCGCCGATCCGCAGATGATGCTCGGCGAATGGGACGTGCCGCTGCTGTCGATGGACGAAGCGCTCGAGCGCTGCGACGTGCTGATCGAAATGAGCGCGCAGTTCGGCGCCGATTACCTGCGCGCGTTCCGCGACCGCGGCGGCAAGGTCGTCACGATGCGGGTCGGCAACGACTACGTGATCGACATCGAGCGGGCGATGTTCGACAAGCCGTCGGGCTTCCTGTTCTCGAGCGCGCCGTACGACGCGGTATGGACGATTCCGGAATTCGAGCGCTCGTGCCTGCACTATTACCAGACGGGCCTGCGCGCGCCGGTGACGATCGTCCCGCACATCTGGCATCCGATGCTGTTCGACAAGGCACGCGCAACGCTCGGCGCCGGTTTGTCGTTCGGCTATCAGCCCGGCAAGCCGCGCTGGCGCGTGACGATGTTCGAGCCGAACATCTGCATGGTGAAGACGAGCATCATCCCGATGCTGGTGACCGAGGAAGCGTATCGCGCGAAGCCCGATTTCGTCGAATTCGTGCGCGTGTGCAATACGCTGCACCTGAAGGAACATACGACGTTCGTCCATTTCGCGAAGAGTCTCGACATCGTGAACCACGGGATCACGACGTTCGAAAGCCGCTACGCGGTGTACGAGTTCATGGCCGCCTACGGCGACGCGGTGGTGTCGCACACGTGGGAAAACGCGCAGAACTACCTGTACTACGAACTGCTGTACGGCGACTATCCGCTGATCCACAACTCGCCGTTCCTCGGCAATGCCGGGTATTTCTATCCGGACTTCGACTGCCAGGCCGGCGGCCGCGCGCTGCTGCGGGCATTTGCCGAACACGACGCGAATCTGGATGCATACCGCGAGCAATCGAAGCACGTGCTCGACTCGGTCAGCATCTACAACCCCGACAACGTCGCCGCGTATTCCGACGCGATCGCGTCGCTCTATCGCGACGCTTGACGCGCACCGTCCGCCCGGAGCCGCCGATGAAAATCAATGTCGCGATTACGATGAACGTGCAGCGCGACGCGACGCAGTCGATCTGGTACAACGGCGCGAACCAGCATTGCGTGTACCTGTACATGCTGCTGAAGCGTTCGCCGCTGATCGGCGAAGTGTGGCTCGCGCACGACGACGGCATCACCGACTACCCGCAGGCGCTGATGATGGACGCGTTCGGCGACGCGCTGCGGCCGTTGTCGGCGATCGTCCACCAGACCGACCTGCTGATCGAGATGAACGCGTTCGTCGACCCGTCGCACACGGACGCGGTGCGCCGGCGCGGCGGCAAGTGCGTGTCGTACCGCTTCGGCAACGACTACGTGATCGCGGTCGAGACGATCAATTTCGAGAAGAACAACTGGCGGCCGAACCCGAACCGCGTGCAGTTCGACGAGATCTGGACCAACCCGCAGCACATGCACACGTGCGCGGCCTACTTCCAGGCCGTATATCGCGCGCCGGTGATCGAGCTGCCGCACATCTGGTCGCCGTACTTCATCGAACGCAGCCTCGACGCCGACCCCGAGCTGAAGGCGCGCTTCGGCTACCGCAACCACGGTCCGGCCAAGCGCATCGCGTTCTTCGAGCCGAACCTGAACGTCGTGAAGAGTTCGATCGTGCCGATGCTGGCCGCGAACGCGTGCTACGTCGAGCATCCTGAGCTCGTCGAACACGTGTACATGACCAACACGTTCGACAAGAAGGAAAACGTCGCCTTCAAGCATCTCGCGCTCGGGCTCGAGATGGTGCGCGACGGCAAAGCGACGGCCGACGTGCGCGCGCCGTTCGTCGCGTGGGCCGCGCATCACACCGACATCGTCGTGTCGCACCATTGGGAAAACGGCCTGAACTACCTGCTGTACGACGCGCTGTACGGCAACTATCCGCTCGTGCACAACTCGCCGTTCCTGCGCGACGTCGGCTATTACTACCCGGACTTCGAGATCTTCGACGCGGCACGCGCGATCGCGACCGCCGCGCAGACGCACGACGCGCGGCTCGACGACTACGCGGCAGCGGCCCGCCGCTGCCTGCAGCAGGTCGACACGCTCGCCGACCACAACGTCCGCGCGTATTCCGGGCAGATCCAGCGCCTGTTCGCCGGGCGCGCGCTCGGCTGACCGCGCCCGTTCGCCATCCGTTCATGAAGCACACCGTCCGCCACTTCGTCGTGATCGATTCGATCCACGGCCCGTTCGTCATCGACCGGCACAGCACGCGGCAGGCCGACGCGCTGCTGGAGACCGGCCGGCCGCACAACCAGGGCGAGCTCGACACGATCATGCAGGTGATCGACCAGTTGCCCGACGGCGCGCTCGCGGTGGACGGCGGGGCCAATGCGGGACTCGTCTGCGTGCCGATCGCGCAGCGCTTGCGCGATCGCGGCGGCCACGTCCACGCGTTCGAGCCGCGGCGCACGCTGTTCCATGCGCTCGGCGGCACCGTTGCGCTCAACCAGCTCGACAACCTTCATCTGCTGAACATGGGGCTCGCGAGCCGCAACGGCACGATGACGGTGCCCGACGTAGACGGCGGGCACCCCGCCGGCGCCGAACCGGCCGCACGCGTCGACGCGCACGCGGCCGACGGCACGCCCGCCCCGACCGTCAGGCTCGATTCGCTCGGCCTGCCGCGCCTCGATTTCCTGAAGCTCGACATCGACGGGATGGAGGTCGACGCGCTGCACGGCGCGCGCCTGCTGATCGAAACGCATCTGCCGTGGTGCTGGATCGCCTGCCGGAACGCGGATGACGCACGCGTCATCGATACGTTCGCCGGCCTCGATTACACGTTCTACCGGTTCGACGGGCCGAATCTGTTGTGCGTGCCGAACCCGCGCTGGGACCGGCAACGCCTGTTCATCTCGGGCGAGCCCGTCGGCCGCGTATCCGCCCGGGCAGACGATGACGCGAATGCCGCCGTGTCAGCCGAGGCCGACGACGCGCCCGAAACGCACTGGAACCGCGCGCTCGACCACGAATCCCGCTGCGAATGGGGCCACGCGATCGCCCGCTGGCTGTGCGCGCGCGGCCGGGGCCTCGACGACGATGCGATCGCGTTCCAGCTCGCGTCGTGCTACGGCTTCGCCGGCGCGCCCGACGCCGGGCTCGCGGCACTCGAACGCATCGGCGAACCGGCCGCGCTGCCCGACGCGCTGCGCGGGCGCGTCGAACTCGCGCGCTCGGCGCTGCTGCTGCGTGCCGGCCGACGCGACGAAGCCGCGCGCGCGACCATCGCCAGCGAGAACGTGCTGACGGCCGCACGGTTCGGGCTGCCGACGGAACGGCTCTACGACGGCCAGGCGCTGCACGGCAAGCGGCTGCTCGTGATCAGCTACGGCGGGGTCGGCGACCAGCTCCAGTACGCGCGCTACCTGCATGCGCTCGACGCGCTCGACGGCGTGGCGGTGACGGTCATCGTCCCCGCCGCGCTGGCCGACCTGATGCGCCATACGTTCCCGCGCATCGAAGTCGTCGCCGCACACGGCGCGTGGGTCGACACGTCGCAGATCGCTCACGACTACTGGTGTTCGTTCCTGGTGCTGGCCGCGCAGTTCGGCTACGCGCCGGCACCGGCCGGCGCGCCGGCCGCCGCCTACCTGTCGTGCCCGCCCGAACGGGCGGCGGCATGGCGCGAACGCGTCGCGCGCGACGGCAACGCGCCGGGCACGCGCCGCATCGGCCTCAACTGGCGCGGCCGCGACGAAAGCGATGCGCGCTTCCTGCGCGCGGCCAGCCTGCGCGACCTCGCGCCGCTCGCGCGGCTGCGCGGCCATGCCGCATACTGCATCAACCGCGATATCGCCGCGCAGTCCGAGCCGTCGGATCTGCCGGTCACGTTCCCGCATCACGCGATCGGCGATTTCAGCGATCTGGCCGCACTGATGCTCGCGATGGACGCCGTGGTCACCACCTGCACCGCGCACATCCACCTGGCCGGCGCGCTGGGCGTGCCGGCCGTCCTGCTGCTGAGCCCGAAAGCCGATGCGCGCTGGGAAACCGGCTCGCGTACCGCGCTGTACCCGGGCATCCGGATCGTGCGCGCCGCGCATCCGGGCCGCTGGGACGATGCGGTCGACCGTGCGCTGGCGCTCGTGCTGGGTGGACTCGGGAAGGATTGACGAGTGACCTTGCCGCGCGACGCAAGCGGCAGTACTCCTGAAGAGTGTGACGAGAACCTGACGAGGACTTGATGCGCGAACCGGCGTCAAGCCGGCACACGCTGCCCGCGTCGCTCGGCGAACGCACGGCCATGCCGCCGGCCGATGCGCGCAAGCCTCGCGAAACAACGTGCCGCCGCGGGGCCGACAGCGCCGGCCTGTTGCGCCAGGCTGCCCGATACGCCGCATGCGATCGCCGAATCGTCGCCGCAAGCGCCCGCGAACACACCGGCGAAATAGTGTCGCGCCGCGCGCTCGCGATCGTCGGCATCGAGCGGTTTCAGCCGGTGAATGTGTTGCGAGACGTCCTTCAGGCCGTGGAGAAACGGCATGACGTCGACCGGTGCACCGGTCGCGTCAATCGCGTCGGCGCCGAGTTGCTCCAGCATCTCGGCCAGTTCGGCGATCGCGACGAGCTCGCGCGCATCGGTCGCCTGCGTGCCCGTTCCGTGCCCGGCCTTCTTCGTCGCCGCCATGCCCACGCCCCTATTCAATTCTTCGTTGTCCGATGCCGGCGCGCCGCGCCGGCGCCGCAGCGTCATGCGGCGGCCGGTGACCGCCATGTAAAGCGGATGCCCTGCGCCCATGAGACGCCGGAATCCAGGATGATCTGCCGGTCGATCTCGTTCTCCACGCCTTCGACGACGACGTGCCGCGCGCTTTCGTGCGCGAACGCGATCAGCCGGCGAAACTGGTAGCGCCCGATCGCGTTGCGCTTGATCAGCGACAGGACCGACCTGTCGAGCTTCACGATGTCGGGATTGCCGACCACCAGGTTGTTCAGCGCGCTGAAGCCGACGCCGAAATCGTCGATCGCGACGCGGCACCCGGCCTGGCGGAACCGGTTCACGAACGACCGGCCCGCGACGGGGTTCAGCGGCCCCGTCTCGGTGATTTCGACGACCAGCCGCGCCGCGACCGACGGCTCGCGCTCGAGCCGCCTGAACAGCGCGAGCCATGCGTCGTCCACGACCGCGCTCGTCGCCGCGACGTTGCAGCCGTACACGGCCTTCGGATCGGCGCGCAGCGCGTCGATCGTCCGGCCCACCACGAGCCGGTCGAACCAGCGCATCAGCCCGAGCGATTCGAGGCGCGGCAGGAACGCGAGCGGCGGCAAGACATCGCGCGCCCCCCAGCGCAGCCGCGCGAGGCATTCGTGATACAGCACGCCGCCCGACAAATCGGCGCGGCAAACCGGCTCTCGCGCGAATCCGAGCCGGCTTTCGACGAAACTGCGTACCGACGCAAGGTCGGGGTGATCGTCAGGCGCGCCGAATACGAGATCGATCTCGTCCCGATTCGCTACGCTGTTCGCCTCCAGGCGAGGTTCGACCGCATTCATCCGGCGCTCCGGCAATTGTCGGACCGCCGATGACGGCCCGCGCTCTCGATACATATGGCGCGAGCCGACCACGACGCGCACCACCGCCTACCCGGCCCAACCTCTTTTTCGATCTTTTTCGGGAGCGTACTTTTTATTCCGGCGTGCCGTCAAATCAGATATTGTCAATGATATTCAAACACCGAAAATACACCACACGCGCACGTCGACAACAGTGCGACAGGTTACACAAAAACGTCGACGATACTCCGATCGATACTGGTTATTTGCCCCATCCGAACATCTTCGGGTGAATCGATTTATCGCAAGACCCGTTTCAAAAATCGGATGTTTGAAATATCATATGACAAATGCGCGCCAGCGAAACGCGACCCGGACCCGACGGCCGGATTCCTCGCAACTGCTGGCAAACCGTGCAGCCATTGCATTGCGACGACGCATTCGGTCTCCGCAGAATTCAATTTTGCCGTTTCAAACGATATTGAAAATATTTGAATGATAATCCGGCTGATTTGAACGACAATAATTAAGTCGAATTATACGACAACCATCCATCGAAAGATATTTAACAATCTTTCCGACTAGTTAACCTATAAAATTATTTTTGACGGACTTCCCTCGGAGCCGTCAAATTCGTGCCTTCAAAAACCGTCGAATCTCCCCGGTTCGGCGGTTTCTTTTTTAACGGCTCATTTCTTCAGACATTAACCCGGGTCAATCCGGTTGACGGCAGGCGGCGAAATCGAGCCGACTGCCTCGATCGCGCAAATCGCGATCGAATGCGCCCGCTGGCCGCTGGCCGCAGGCGGCGGCGCGTGCCGCGTCGTGCAGCCTTATGCCGCCGTCGCGCCGATCAGGTTCGCGAGCAGCGCGTCGTAGTCGGCGACGAGCGCGGGGTTCGCCGACGTATAGCGGCGCAGGATCTCGCGCTGCCGCCGCGCATACCCTTGCCAGTCGTCGTCGTGCGTATGCAGCACGTGCAGCAGCGCCTCGGTGCCCTTCTGCACGTCGTTGCCAGGATAGTAGTAGCCGAGGTCCGGCACGAGGCTCGCGTTGTGCACGAGCGGATAACCCTGCCAGCACACGTCGAAATAGAAATAGTTGAGCGGGTTCGCCCATTGATGCGACACGACGATGTCGGTCATGTCGGCCAGGAACAACGGCGTGTCGAAACGCCCGACGAAGCTCGCCTTGCCCGCGCGCACGATGTCCAGGTAGTTCATCAGCGTCACGAACTCGGGGCTGTTGTGCGCGAGGCGATCGGCGTTCGTCACGTGCGTGAAGCAGATCGCGTCGGGGTCGCGGCGATACGCCTCGTCGATGATCAGCATCGGATACATGCAGAACTTCACGACGTTGTGGTTCGGCTCCATCACCGTCAGCCGCTTGCCCGGTTCGCTGCGCGGCCGGTATTCGCCACGCTCCGGCAGCGATTGCGCACGCGCCTCCAGGCACATCGGGTCCCACACGAACGGCACGACGCGCCCCGGGCAACGGCGCAGCGACTGCAGGAACGGCAGCGACGACTCCGCTATCTGCGGAATGGCCCACAATTCGTCGTAGCCGCGGTTGATGAACAGCGAATCCCACATGCGGCGGCCGAACAGTATCGATTCCATCGAGGTGATGTACTCGAAGCCGCAGCAGTAGCTGACGATCTTCGCGCCGCGCGCCTTCAGGTAGGCCGTCTGCTCGCCGTCGATCTGACCGCCCAGCTCGATCACCACGTCGAGCGCATCCTTCATGTCGGCGAACGCGCGCGTGTCGTATACGCGGCGATCCCAAGGCAGCGCGTCGGTAAGCGCCACGTCGGTCGTGTTGACCAGCGTCACGCGATACCCATGCGGCGACGCCATCAACAACTTCGCGAGAAACAACGCGTTCTGCTTGATGCCGTTGATCCACAGGCTTTCGTCGGGGGCGCGCAGGCCGATCGTGATACCGATGCGCAGGCCGTTCAGGGCAGGAGACTTCATCTCGTCGGCGGGGGCGTGATTGAATGGATGCAGTGTAGCTCACGGCAATGGCCACGTGAGCAATCCGCCAGTCTAGCGGAGCGCCGGCCGCCAGACTGTCAGGCATGGTCATACGCGATGCGGCAGCGTTTACAATGGAACAGGAGCCGGTTGTTGGCCCGACACGCGCGAATTGACCGACACTGGAGCACCAGGGCGGATGATCATCAATTTGAACGAATCGCAAATCCGCGCCCTGGACCAAGTGCGCGCCGTCCTCGACGGCACACGGACGCTCGACTTTGCACCCGCCGCGTGCCCTCACGAACGTCGCGAATGGGTCGCGTCCGTGCTGCGGCGCTTTCGCTACGATCAGCTCAAGCGGCCTCACCGCGGGCTCGTGCTGCGCTATCTGCGACGCTTTAGCGGTTTCAGCCGAGCTCACATGACACTGCTGGTACAGCGCTGGGTTCAAGGGCCAAGGCTCGCGTGGCTGAAGGGCACGCCGGCGAATGCCTTCGCCCGTCGCTAAACCGATGAGGACATCATCGCCGTGCACCGGGCTCCCGCGCCAGAGCTCCCTTTAACGATCGTCCCCCAGGAACTTCTCTTCTTCCAGGCTCCTTTTCGCTTTTGGAAAGTACCGACGCAACACGCGATGCTTTCGCACCGGTTATATCCTCCATCGTCCGGTCTCGATTGCAGACTCCATCATTTTAATGGTCAGCGGACGCTCCAGTATTTTATCCCTGGCGCCGGCACTGAACGGAGATCTCAGCACCTCCATCAAAAACTGACCGAATCGCATTTTTCTCGACGGATAGTAATAATCTATATCGAAGTCCGACATATCAACACCGAATTCATCCGAAAGCCTTCTCATTAGCCGCAACATAGCCCGATCGGAAATTTCGAGATCGACACAGAGATCTGTTTCCGGAGAAATTTCGAGCTCGCCCCACAATGGTGAGTCAGCTTCATCCCGCACCATCTCGATTAGACGAGCATCCATTAGATGCGATCCTCCGGCTTGACCAAGTCATTGTACTTGACTGCAGAACGATACATTATGATCGATATGTCGGCAGCGGTAATAACCCATCCAACCACCGGCACGGCCCGCCCGACAAATACACCGAGTTCCCTGGTAAATTTGACCTTCAGAAGCACAAGACTCTTGAATGACGTCACCGTCGGCAAAATTTTGTGCTTGACCTCATAAGGCAGCAATCTCCGCGAAACCCGCGATGCGATCGAGGTTCCCTTGACCGCTCCGCCAAACTTTCCCCTTGTCGGCACGAATCGTTGCCCCAGCAAAATCATTGCGATCCCGACCGCGTCGTCGATACCCAATTCATCGCAGGCTACGTCGATAACAATCAGGAAAAAAAGTTCTGGTGGCGTAAGGTTTCCATGCACCCCGTAATTATATTTCTTCGTCATCTCGATTCGTCTCTCGGCAACGCTCATTTGATGAGTGTGCAGCGCACATGCTGCACCCCGGCTGTTACCGTAGCCTAATCACTCGAACGCGGGCAGGAAGATGCGACCACTTCTCGAGCCGGCCTGACCTTTTTGACGCTTGCAAACGATGGTTACTGTGGCTCGCCCCCCTTCATTTACAAGAGGAAGAAGCCGGCTTGGCTTGACGAAGCAGCCCGGACAAGCCGGCTGTCAATTCTTCAACAACCGTTGCAGCAAACGAACCAGTGCGAAACGGTGCCGCTGTGCCGCCGGTCAACAGTTGGAAACAGTTGAATTGTCAAAAGCCTCGACAGCGTTGCGTGCGTATCATTGTTTTTTTCTGCAGGCAACGAAAGCGACCGTCAACGCGAAATGCGGATATCGTCCTGATGCATTTGCGTCGGACATCCCGCTACAGGATGCTGCCGTAACGATTCAGCAGCACGAGCCACGATGGCCGGCGTCGGTCACCGCTGCGACGCCGGGCCTTTTTCTGCATCGAAGCGCGGAGCTTGCGCCATCCGTGAGAGTCGGCAGCGGCTCTCACGCACACACGTCACTCAATCTTCCGCCATCATCAGCAACTGCGCGCCATCCGCGACCTGGTCGCCGACGCCGTACAGCACTTCCGCGACGACACCCGCGCCGGGCGCGCCGATCGTGTGCTCCATCTTCATCGCCTCCATCACGATCAGCGGCGTGCCGGCCTCGACCTTCTGGCCCGGCTCGACCAGCACCGCGATCACCTTGCCGGGCATCGGCGCAGTGAGGCGGCCGCCGCCATGCTCGGCATCGCCCGCGTGCGCGAGCACGTTGCGCCATTCGAAGGTCTCGGCGACACCCTGCGTGAACACGTGGAAACTGTCGCCGTCCGCATACACGCGGCCGCTGCTGCGCACGCCGTCGAGCGTCACGTCGAAGTCGAGCGGCGTCGCGCCGCGCGTCCACGCGAACGGCTGCGCGGCCGCGTCGCCGGTGGCGAGGCGCGTGCTGCCGCCGTCGTCCTCGTAGGTGACCGTCACGTCCGCTTCGCGATCGGGCGCATGCCATTCGAGCGTGCGGCGATAGCCGCCGTTCAGCCGCCAGTCCGGCAGCGCGCCCCACGGCGACGCGCCTTCCCGTGCGGCCGCGCCGCGTTCGCGCGCGAGCAGTGCCGCGCAGGCCAGCGCGAGCGTCGCGCGCGGCGGCTGTTGCGGTGCGAACAGCGCATCGTGGTTGCGCTCGATCAGGCCCGTGTCGAGATCGGCGCTCGCAAACGGCCCGCAGGTGACGATCCGCTGCAGGAACGCGGCATTCGTGTGCAGGCCCACCACCTCGCAGGCCCGCAGCGCGCGCAGCATCCGGCCGAGCGCTTCCGCGCGGTCCGCGCCGTGCACGATCAGCTTCGCGATCATCGGATCGTAGAACGGCGTGATCGCGTCGCCCTCGCGCACGCCGCTGTCGACTCGCACCGGCGCGCCGATCGCGAACTCGACGCCTTCCGGCAGCCGCAGGTGCTTCAGCGTGCCGGTGGACGGCAGGAAGCCGCGCGCCGGATTCTCCGCGTAAAGACGCGCCTCGATCGCATGACCCTGCACGCGCAGTTCGTCCTGCTTCAGCGGCAGCGGCTCGCCCGCTGCGACGCGCAGCTGCCATTCGACGAGATCGAGCCCCGTGACCATCTCGGTGACCGGATGCTCGACCTGCAGGCGCGTGTTCATTTCCATGAAGTAGAACGCTTCGCCCGTCATGATGAACTCGACGGTGCCCGCACCGACGTAATTCACCGCGCGCGCGGCCGCGACGGCCGCCTCGCCCATCGCCTGGCGCACGTCTTCATGCAGCCCCGGCGCCGGCGCTTCCTCGAGCACCTTCTGGTGACGGCGCTGCACCGAGCAGTCGCGATCGAACAGGTAGACGGTGTTGCCGTGCGTGTCGCCGAACACCTGCACTTCGACGTGACGCGGGCGCGTCAGGTATTTCTCGATCAGCACGCGGTCGTTGCCGAAGCTGCTCGCGGCCTCGCGCTGGCACGACGCGAGCGCCGCCGGGAAGTCCTCGGAGCGCTCGACCACGCGCATGCCCTTGCCGCCGCCGCCCGCGCTCGCCTTCAGCAGCACCGGGTAGCCGATCTCGTCGGCTTCGAGATGCAGGTTCGCCGCGTCCTGGTCGTCGCCGTGATAGCCGGGCACGAGCGGTACCGCGGCCGCGTGCATCAGCGCCTTGGCGGCAGCCTTCGAGCCCATCGCCGCGATCGCGTCGACCGGCGGCCCGATGAACGCGATGCCGGCCGCCTCGCAGGCATGCGCGAAATCCTCGTTCTCCGACAGGAAGCCGTAGCCCGGGTGGATGGCCTGCGCACCGGTCGCGCGCGCGGCCTCGATGATGCGCTCGATGCGCAGGTAGCTGTCCGCGGCCGCCGCGCCGCCGATGTGCACGGCTTCGTCGCATGCGGCGACGTGCTTCGCGTTCGCGTCCGCGTCGGAATAGACGGCGACGCTCGCGATCCCGAGACGTTTGCACGTCGCGGCGACGCGGCAGGCGATTTCACCGCGGTTGGCGATCAGAATCTTGTCGAACATGGCTTCGATGTCGTCCGGAAAGTTAGGGGCACGCCGTCATTCACGCCACGAAGGCGTGCGTTTCTCGAGGAAGGACGCGATCCCTTCGCGCGCTTCCGCGCCGGCGCGGGTGCGCGCGATCCAGTCGGCCGTCTGCTCGATCAGCGTCGCGTCGAGCGGCCGGCCGGCCACGTCGGCGACGAGCCGCTTGCACGCCTGCACGGCGTCGGGGCCGTTCGCGACGAGCGTCGCGGCCAGCTTCGCGACCGTTTCGTCGAGCGCATCGGCCGGCACCGCGTCGTGAATGAAGCCGAGCGACGCGGCGCGCGCGCTGTCGAACACCTCGGCCGTCGTGAAGTAGCGGCGCGCCGCGCGCTCGCCCATCGCCCGCACGACGTACGGCGCGATCGTCGCGGGAATCAGCCCGAGCCGCGCTTCGGACAGGCAAAACTTCACGCCGTCGGCGGCGATCGCGATGTCGGCCGCCGCGACGAGACCCACGCCGCCCGCATACGCATCGCCGTGCACGCGCGCGATCACCGGCTTGCCGCAGCGATGGATCGCCTCGAGCATGCGCGCGAGCTTGCGCGCGTCGGCGCGGTTCTCGTCGTCCGAGTAACCGGCCATCTTCTTCATCCAGTTCAGGTCCGCGCCCGCGCAGAACGCCACGCCTTCCGCGGCGAGCACGATCGCACGCACGCCGGCGTGCGCGTCGAGCCATTCGAACGCGGTGGTCAGCTCGGCGATCGTCGTCTCGTTGAACGCGTTGCGCACGTCGGGCCGCGCGAGCGTGACGGTCGCCACGCGGCCGGCTTCGCTTACCTTGATCGTTTCGTATCGCATCGGTCAGCCCTCCCGGCCGTTACATGCGGAACACGCCGAAGCGCGTGTCGTCGATCGGCGCGTTCATCGACGCGGCGAGGCCGAGGCCCAGCACGTCGCGCGTCTGCGCGGGGTCGATCACGCCGTCGTCCCACAAGCGCGCACTCGCGTAGTACGGATGCCCCTGGCGCTCGTACTGGTCGCGGATCGGCTGCTTGAATGCCTCTTCGTCCTCGGCCGACCACGCGCCGCCCTTTGCCTCGATGCCGTCGCGGCGCACGGTCGCGAGCACCGACGCCGCCTGCTCGCCGCCCATCACCGAGATCCGCGCGTTCGGCCACATCCACAGGAAACGCGGGCCGAATGCGCGGCCGCACATCCCGTAGTTGCCGGCGCCGAACGAACCGCCGATGATCACGGTGAACTTCGGCACCTTCGCGTTCGACACGGCCGTCACCATCTTCGCGCCATGCCGCGCGATGCCTTCGTTCTCGTACTTGCGGCCGACCATGAAGCCCGTGATGTTCTGCAGGAACACGAGCGGAATCTTGCGCTGGCAGCACAGCTCGATGAAATGCGCGCCCTTCACGGCCGATTCGGAGAACAGGATGCCGTTGTTCGCGACGATCCCGACCGGATGGCCCCAGATGTGCGCGAAGCCCGTGACGAGCGTCGTGCCGAAGCGCGCCTTGAATTCGTCGAACTCCGAATCATCGACGATGCGCGCGATCACCTCGCGCACGTCGAACGGCTTGCGCGTGTCGACCGGAATCACGCCGTACAGGCTCTTCGCGTCGTAGCGCGGCGGCTTCGGTTCGCGCAGCGCCACCGGCGACGCGATCTTCGGCGCGAGGTGACCGACGATGTTGCGCGCGATCGACAGCGCATGCGCGTCGTTCTGCGCGAGGTGGTCGGCCACGCCCGACAGGCGCGTGTGCACGTCGCCGCCGCCGAGGTCCTCGGCGCTCACTTCCTCGCCGGTCGCGGCCTTCACGAGCGGCGGGCCGCCGAGGAAAATCGTGCCCTGGTTCTTCACGATGATCGACTCGTCGCTCATCGCCGGCACATACGCGCCGCCCGCCGTGCACGAGCCCATCACGACCGCGATCTGCGCGATCCCCGCGGCGGACATCGTCGCCTGGTTGAAGAAGATGCGGCCGAAGTGATCGCGATCGGGAAACACGTCGTCCTGGTTCGGCAGGTTCGCGCCGCCCGAATCGACGAGATACACGCACGGCAGCCGGTTTTCCGCGGCGATTTCCTGCGCGCGCACGTGCTTCTTCACGGTCATCGGGTAGTAGGTGCCGCCCTTGACCGTCGCGTCGTTGCACACGATCACGCACTCGCGGCCCGCGATCCGGCCGATGCCGGTGATCACGCCCGCGCCCGGCGCGTCGTCGTTGTACATGCCGTTCGCCGCGAGCTGCGACAGCTCGAGGAACGGCGCACCCGGATCGAGCAGTTGCGCGATGCGGTCGCGCGGCAGCAGCTTGCCGCGCGACAGGTGCTTGTCGCGCGCGGCCGGGCCGCCGCCTTGCGCGAGCTGTTCGATCTTCGCGCGCAGGTCGGCGACGACCGCCTCCAGCGCCGCGGCGTTCGCGCGGAATTCTTCCGAACGCGGGTTCAGTTTCGATTCGATGATCGGCATCGACGGGGCTCCGTTCGCGTGACGTGGGGCGTTACATCGTTTCCGCGAACAGCTCGCGGCCGATCAGCATCCGGCGGATCTCGCTCGTGCCGGCGCCGATCTCGTAGAGCTTCGCGTCGCGCCACAGGCGCCCGACCGGATATTCGTTGATGTAGCCGTTGCCGCCGAGGATCTGGATCGCCTCGCCGGCCATCCACGTCGCCTTCTCGGCCGTGTAGAGGATCACGCCCGCGCAGTCCTTGCGCACCTGGCGAATATGGTCGCTGCCCGCCGAGTCGAGATGGCGGCCGACCGCGTACAGGTACGCGCGGCACGCCTGGAACGTGGTGTACATGTCGGCGACCTTGCCCTGGATCAGCTGGAATTCGCCGATCGACTGGCCGAACTGCTTGCGGTCGTGGATATACGGCACCACCGCGTCGAGACACGCGGCCATGATGCCCGTCGGGCCGCCCGACAGCACCGCGCGTTCGTAGTCGAGGCCGCTCATCAGCACCTTCACGCCGCCGTTGAGCTGCCCGAGGATGTTCTCCTCCGGCACCTCGACGTCCTGGAACACGAGTTCGCCCGTGTGCGACCCGCGCATGCCGAGCTTGTCGAGCTTCTGCGCGACCGAGAAGCCCTTCATCCCCTTCTCGACGATGAATGCGGTGATGCCGCGCGGGCCGGCGTCGAGGTCCGTCTTCGCGTAGACGACGAGCGTGTCGCAATCGGGGCCGTTGGTGATCCACATCTTCGTGCCGTTGAGCACGTAACGGTCGCCGCGCTTGTCCGCGCGCAGCTTCATGCTGACGACGTCGGAGCCCGCGTTCGGCTCGCTCATCGCGAGCGCGCCGATGTGTTCGCCCGACACGAGCTTCGGCAGGTACTTCTGCTTTTGCGCGTCGGTGCCGTTGCGGTGGATCTGGTTCACGCACAGGTTCGAGTGCGCGCCGTACGACAGGCCGATCGATGCCGATGCGCGCGAGATCTCCTCCATCGCGACCATGTGCGCGGTATAGCCCATGTTCGCGCCGCCGTATTCCTCGGCGACCGTCATGCCGAGCACGCCGAGATCGCCGAACTTCTTCCACAGATCCATCGGAAACTGGTCGGTGCGGTCGACCTCCGCCGCGCGCGGCGTGATTTCCTTCGCCGCGAACGTCGCGACGGCGTCGCGCAGCATCTCGATGTCCTCACCGAGCATGAATTGCACACCGGGCAGGTTGATCATGTCTCCTCCGTCTCCAGAAAGTGGGTCGCACGCGCCGATTTCTGAGTTTCGCTCAAATCGGATCAATGCGTCGATTCATTAAGCCAATACAGCGGAAATTTTGCACAGTTTCGCGCCTCGTCCGGCTTGCCGTCAATAGTTTTTTGAGTGACACTCAGATATCATTGCGAGATGACAGCCGCTACCGCCGACACCATGACCGCCACCGCCAAAGCCGACCGCGCCGAGCCGTCGCGCGCACCCGCCGGGCGCAAGTCCCAGCAGCGCGTGCAGGACATCCTGCGCGCCGGCCGTGAAGTGTTCGCCGAAAAGGGCTACGAGCATGCGACGGCCGCCGAGATCGCGCAGCGCGTCGGCGTGTCGGAGGCGACGGTGTTCAGCTACTTCCGCGGCAAGCGCGAGCTGTGCGCGCGTGTGATCGCCGACTGGTATGACGAAATCATTGCCGCGTTCGAACTCGGGATGCCGCAGGACGCGCCGGTGCAACAGCAGTTCGCGTTCATCGTGCGCACGCACCTGCGGCTGATGCTGGTGAACGGCACGGGACTGTGCGCACTGGTGCTGTCGGAGGGGCGTGCGAAGCAGCATGCGCTGAGCGACGAGCTCACCGCGCTGCAGCGCCGCTACACGGCGCCGCTGATGGACGTGCTCGCGCGCGGCCAGGCGGCCGGGCAGGTGCGCCGCGACATGCCGCTGAGCCTGCTGCGCTCGATGGTGTTCGGGCCGATCGAGCACGTGCTGTGGGATGCGATCCTCGGGCACCGCAAGCTCGATACGGAAACGACGGCCACGCAGCTGATCGACATGCTGTGGGCGGCCGTGCAGCCGCCCGCGCCGGAGCAGGCGGCGCTGGTGCGCTTCAGGAACGAAGTCGCGGAAGCGGTGCGGCGGCTGGAAGGCGAAGCGTCACGCGCGTGACGCCGGCAGGCGGTGCGGCGCGCCTGGCGCCTTGCCGCATCACCTGCTCCATCGAGCCGAGTCCAACCGCTACGATTCCTCGCTCACCCGCAGCGGCGCGCGGCTCTGCTCGTTGTTCAGATGGACGAACTTGCGCAACAGGCGCATCAGTTCCTGCGAATCGTCCTCGCCCATGCCGTCGAACAGGCCGGCGCGCAATTCCTTCACCGACGGAATCAGGTGCGTGAGCAGCTCGACGCCCGCCGGCGTCAGCAGCAGGCGCCGCTGACGCCGCGGCAGCACTTCGCGGACGATCAATCCTTTCGCCTCGAGCCGGACCGCGAGATCGGCAGTCGTCGACGTGTCGAGCGCCACCCGCTGCGCGAGCGTCACCTGATCGAGCCCCGGGCACTCGTAGAGCATCCGCAGGACCGCGTACTGCACCGGCGTCACGTCCCGGCCCAGCTTCTCGTAGAACATCGCGACCGCGATCTGGTGCGCGCGCCGGATCAGATGCCCGGGCTCGTCGTACAGGTCGAGCGGGAAAACCGGCGTGTCGGCGGGATTCGTTTTTTCCATGAATGAGTCGATGACATAGGCGGCGCACGCCGTTGCGTGCGCCGACGGCATGGCGCTGCCTCGCGCCATTTCCCGGGAAAACCAGTATACCGCTCGCCTTGCTCCAGCCAATCTCAATGAGTACACTGAATCACATTCAGTACACGGAATGACGAGTTGCCGCGTACCGGCGGCACCGCCCTGAAGGAGACGAACAACGTGTTTCTCAAGAACGCTTGGTATGTGGCCTGCACGCCCGACGAGATCGACGGCAAGCCGCTGGGACGCAAGATTTGCAACGAATCGATGGTGTTCTACCGCGCGGCGGACGGCCAGGTCGCCGCGCTCGAGGATTTCTGCCCGCACCGCGGTGCGCCGCTGTCGCTGGGCTTCGTGCGTGACGGCGTGCTCGTGTGCGGCTATCACGGGCTCGAAATGGGCTGCAACGGCAAGACGGCCGGCATGCCGGGCCAGCGCGTCGGCGGCTTCCCGCCGATCCGCAGCTTTCCGGTGGTCGAACGGTACGGATTCGTGTGGGTCTGGCCGGGCGACGCGTCCGAAGCCGATCCCGCCAGGCTGCCCGCGCTGCAATGGGCCGAAGATCCGGCCTGGGCGCACGGCGGCGGCCTGTATCACATCCGTTGCGACTACCGGCTGATGATCGACAACCTGATGGACCTCACGCACGAGACCTACGTGCATGCGACGAGCATCGGCCAGAAGGAAATCGACGAAGCCGCGCCGAAGACCACCAGCAATGGCGACGAAGTCGTCACCAGCCGCTTCATGGAGAACGTGATGCCGCCGCCGTTCTGGCGGATGGCGCTGCGCGGCAACGGCCTTGCCGACGACGTGCCGGTCGACCGCTGGCAGATCTGCCGCTTCACGCCGCCGAGCCACGTGATGATCGAAGTGGGCGTCGCGCATGCGGGCCACGGCGGCTACGACGCGCCGGCGGAGCTGAAGGCGTCGTCGATCGTGGTCGACTTCATCACACCGGAGACGGACACCTCGATCTGGTACTTCTGGGGGATGGCGCGCAACTTCCGGCCCGACGATCACGCGCTGACCGCCGAGATCCGCGAAGGCCAGGGCAAGATCTTCGCCGAGGACCTCGAGATGCTCGAGCGCCAGCAGCGCAACCTCGAGCAGTGGCCGGAGCGCAACCTGCTCAAGCTCAACATCGACGCCGGCGGCGTGCTGTCGCGCAAGGTGATCGAGCGGCTGCTCGCCGAGGAAAATGCGGCGAGCCCGCAGCGGCCCGTGATTCCGGTCGCGCAGATCAAGGAGGCGTCATGAGCGCCGCGACGCTGACGGTCCGCGTGGCCCGCAAGTGGCAGGAAGCGCGCGACATCTGCGGCTTCGAATTCATCAGCGACGACGGTTCGCCCCTGCCGCGCTTCGACGCCGGCGCCCATATCGACGTGCATCTGCCGGGCGGGCTCGTGCGCCAGTACTCGCTGTGCAACCACCCGGAGCACGGCGATCGCTACCAGATCGCGGTGCTGCGCGATGCCGAGGGCCGCGGCGGGTCGCGCGCGATTCACGACGAAGTCCGGCAAGGCGATACCGTGCGGATCGGCATGCCGCGCAATCAATTCCCGCTCGCGCCCGACGCCCCGCACCACCTGTTGCTCGCCGGCGGAATCGGCGTCACGCCGATCCTCAGCATGGCCGAACGGCTGTTCTCGTCCGGCCTGCCGTTCGACATGCACTACTGCGCGCGTTCGACCGATCGCATGGCCTTCGTCGAGCGGATCAACGCCGCCGGGTTCCATGACCGCGTCCGCTTCCACGTCGACGACGGCGACCCCGCGCAACGCTTCGACCTCGCCGCGGTGCTCGCCGCCGCGCCGGAAGGCACGCACCTGTACGTATGCGGCCCGCGCGGCTTCATGGATGCGGTGCTGAACGCCGCGCGCGAGCGCAACTGGGCCGAAGCGCGGCTGCACTACGAGTTCTTCGGCGGCGCGGTCGAGTCGTCCGGCGCGGATCGCGCGTTCCAGGTCCGGATCGCGAGCAGCGGCAAGGTGATCGACGTGCCGGCCGAATGCACGGTCATCGCGGCGCTGGCGGCCAACGGCATCGACGTTCTGACGTCGTGCGAACAAGGCGTATGCGGCACCTGCATGACGCGCGTGCTCGAAGGCGAGCCCGATCATCGCGATTCGTATCTGACGGAAGCGGAACAAGCGGCCGGCGACCAGTTCATGCCGTGCTGCTCCCGATCGCGAAGCGACCTGCTGGTCCTCGATCTGTAGACGGACCGCCCGATACGCGGCGGCCAACCACAATACTGGAGACGATCAATGGAACGACCTGCCCAGGCACCCATCAGTACTGCTCAATTCCCGGTCGACCGATGGTGGGTCGCCGCGCTGTCATCCGAACTGACGGACCGCCCCGTCGCCCGCACGCTGCTCGGCCGTCCGGTCGTGCTGTTCCGTTTGCCGTCCGGGGAAGTCGGCGCGCTGGAGGATCGCTGCTGCCACAAGTCGCTACCGCTGTCGTGCGGCTCGCTCGAGGCGCGCGGCCTGCGCTGCGGCTATCACGGGCTGCTGTTCGACCGCGGCGGCACCTGCGTGGAGATTCCCGGCCAGGAACGCATTCCGGCGAAGGCGTGCGTGGCGTCGTATCCGGTGCAGGAGCAGGACGCGATCGTATGGATCTGGATCGGCGCCGACGCGCACGCCCAACCGACCTGCGCGCCGCCGCGCTATGCGTTCCACACGGATCCGCAATACCGGTTCGGCGGCGGCCACTACCATTACGACGCGCCGTATCAGCTGATTCACGACAACCTGATGGACCTGAGCCACCTCGGCTACGTTCATCTGAAAACGATCGGCGGTAACGCGCCGCTGCATATGGGCGCGGAAACCCGCGTCAGCAGCGAAGGCGACACGGTGACGCTGGTCCGCCGGATGCCGGCGTCCGACCCGCCGCCGACCTACACGGCAGCGTGGCCGTTCGCGGGCCGCGTCGACCGCTGGCAGGAAATCGAATTCCACGTGTCGCATATCCGGATCTGGACCGGCGCGATGGACGCAGGCACCGGCGACCTTCACGACCCGGCGCGCGGCGGTTTTCACATGCGCGGCTTCCACGGCATCACGCCCGAGACGGAAACGACGACGCACTACTTCTGGACCGTCGCGACCAATCCGCAACACGACGTCGAACGCATCGCGCAAACCGTCATCGAGCAATCCGCGGCGACGTTCGACGAAGACAAGACAGTGATCGAAGCGCAATACCGGAATCAGTTGCGGTTTCCGGACTGCCGCCAGATCGACATTCATGTCGACGCGGGCCCCAATCGCGCGCGGCGCGTGATCGAGCGGCTGCTGCTGCAGCCCGACCCCGCGTAACCCTCGCCCCGGCGCGCGAACGACGCGAGCCGGCCGCGACGGACGTTCCCCGGATTGCCCGTCAATCCACGCATTCGCTTTCGTCCCATTTCGCTGCTGCCGCCTTCGATTTCATCCCATTCGATTAGTCATACTATTTTTATCAAGGATCTCTGACGTGAGCGAAAACATCCGCAATACGATCGACGCGTCCCCGATGAGCGCGTTCCAGACGATGGCGGTCACGGCCTGCGTCGTGCTGAACATGCTCGACGGCTTCGACGTGCTGGCCATCGCGTTTGCCGCGCCGCACCTGGCGGCCGAGTGGAAACTGAGCGGAAAGGAAATCGGCCTGCTGCTGAGCGCCGGGCTGGCCGGCATGGGGATCGGCTCGGTGCTGATCGCCCCGCTGGCCGACCGCGTCGGCCGCCGCCGCATCATCCTGCTCTGCCTCGCCGTGATCTCGACCGGCATGCTGGCCTGTGCGGCCACGCACAGCACGTTGCAACTCGCCGTCGCGCGTGCCTATACGGGGCTCGGCATCGGCGGGATGCTCGCAAGCCTGACCGTCATCAGCGGCGAATACGCATCGAACAAATGGCGCAGCGCCGCGATCGGCATGCAGTCGACCGGCTACGCGATCGGCGCCACCGCGGGCGGCGTTCTCGCCGGTTACCTGCTGTCGGTATGGGGATGGCGCAGCGTGTTCGCGTTCGGCGGCATCCTGACCTTGATGGCGATCCCGATGGTGCTCGCACTGCTGCCGGAATCGCTCGACTTCCTGCTGGCGCGACGTCCGGACGACGCGCTGCAGAAGATCAACCGCATCCTCGCGAGAATGAAGCGCGCGCCGATCGATGCGCTGCCGGCCGCGAGCGCATCCATCGACACGGCGAGCCCCGCCTCAAGTTGGACAGCCGTGCTGCGCGCGCCGCTCACGCGTCGCACGATCGCGCTTTGGATCGCATTCTTCCTCGTGATGGGCAGTTTCTATTTCGTCGTCAGCTGGACGCCGAAGCTGCTGGTCCAGGCCGGCCTGTCGGCCTCGCAGGGTGTGACCGGCGGCGTGCTGCTCAACCTCGGCGGCATCGCGGGCGCGTCGCTGTTCAGCCTGCTGTCGACCCGGTTCGGCCTGCGCAGCCTGCTGGGCGCGACGCTGTTGCTGGGCGGCGCACTGATGGTCGCGTTCGGCGCGAACACCGGCTCGCTCGGCACCGGGATGATCGTCGCGGTGTTCCTCGGCGCCGTGATCAACGCGTGCGTGGCCGGCATGTACGCGCTGTCGCCAACGCCCTATCCCGCCGAGATCCGCACGACCGGCATCGGTCTCGCGGTCGGCATCGGCCGCCTCGGCGCGATCCTGTCGCCAATGACGGTCGGCGCGCTGCTGGACGACGGCTGGTCCGTGCCCCATCTCTATTTCGCGTTCCTCGTGCCGATGGCCGGCGCGGCGATCGCCGTCGCCGTGGCGGGCGCGCGTGTCGCGGCGCCGCACCGGCAACGCGATCCGGCGATCTCGTAACACGCGACACCCGCAGTCCTGCCGATACCCGTCGGCATCCCGGGCAGGTCCGGGGCAATAAAAAAATCGATAAGTACATCTGCATACTGTTTGGAGACAGCCATGAAAACGAAACTGGGCGTTGCACTCGCGACGGCGATGGCGCTGGCCGGGCCGGCCTGTGCGCAAAGCAGCGTCACGCTGTACGGGATCATCGATACCGGCGTGTCCTACTACAACAACGCCGCGCGCGGCGGGTCTTTCACCGGGATGCCGACGCTGACCGGCGAAGTGCCGTCACGCTGGGGCCTGAGAGGCACGGAGGATCTCGGCGGCGGCTACCAGGCCTTCTTCGTGCTCGAAAACGGCTTCCAGCCGGGCACCGGCGCGCTGAACTACGGCGGGCGCCTGTTCGGGCGGCAGGCCAACGTGGGCGTAAACAGCCCGTTCGGCGCGCTGACCCTCGGCCGTCAGATGAACATGTCGATGATCGTGCTGACCAATGCCGACGTGATCGGCCCGTCGATTCATTCGATGGCGGATTTCGACTCGTATCTGCCGAACGCGCGCAGCGACAATGCGATCGGCTACAAGGGCACGTTCCACGGCGTGACGCTCGGCGCGACCTACAGCTTCGGCCGCGACGCGGCCGGGCCGGCGGGGCCGTCGGCGACGGGCTGCGCCGGACAGGTGCCCGGCGACATCGTCGCGTGCCGCCAATACACGGCGATGCTCGCGTATGACGCGAGCAATTTCGGGCTGGCCGCGTCGCACGACGTGATGCGCGGCGGCGGCGGCGCGCTCGCGCCGCTGAACAATCCGGCCTACACCGACACGCGCGACATCGTCGCGGGCTACGTGAAGATCGGCCCCGCGAAACTCGGCGCCGGGTGGATCCGCCGCAACCTCGCGGCGGCCGAACATCTGCAAGCCGACATCGTGTTCGCGGGCGGCACGTACTACGCGACGCCCTACCTCGCGCTCGACCTGCAGGGCGTGCGCTACCTGCAACGCCGCGAAAACAAGGAAGGCACGAACGCGACGCTGGTCGTCGGGCGCGCAAACTATTTCCTGTCGAAGCGGACGACCGTGTATACGTCGGTGGGCTACATGTTCAACAGCGCGCTGGCCGCGAACGCGGTCGCGGCCGGCGGGACGGTCGGCACCGGGATGAATCAGCTCGGCGTGATGGCCGGCATCCAGCAGAAGTTCTGAACGCCGGACACCGCACCTCGATCAATCGGCGAGCCGGCAATGCGACAGCTTCAGCCCGGGCAGCACCGGCGCGTCGATATAACCTTCGTTCACGCAGCTGAAGCGGAAATTCGCGGACGCCGTGAACGGCTTGATCTCGCCGCCCGGGAATTTCGGTTTCAACGCGGCCTGGTCGGCCGCGTCGAAATGCGTGTCGAACTGCTCGCCGTCGGCCGTCAACGCACCGAAGTACGTGCCGCCCGGGTCGCTGCCCATCCGCATCACCGCGCCGACGAACGCGAGGCGCCTGCCGTCGTATTTCGTCTTCGCGGCGGCCATGTCCTGCGTGTAGGCCTCGATCACGGTGGCGTAGTGCGCGTCGATCGCGGGCTCGGCGGCCGGCGCAGCGTAGCCGCTCTGGGGAACGCCCGCCAGCATCGCGCAGGCAGCCAGCGCGGCCGTCATGAACGGCGCGGAACTCTTTTTCATTGGGTGGTCTCCCGTCAAGCGTGGTGGTTGAAGTAATCGATCGCGGCGCTTCGCCGGCTGCCCGGCGAAACACCAGGGAATGACGTGCGGCCGTTGCGTCAATCGTTCGAATCGTGGAACACGGCTGCAATCACTTCAGCACCCGCGTGGTCGGCTGCGGTGCGCGACGTCGCGCGGCACGCGACGTGACAGGAAGATGACATGGTGCGGCCCCCGGCTCTCATTGAATTTCACTGCGTCTGTTTTTGGGCGCTACGGTAGCAGACGGCCGGCGGCCCGGCAATCACGATGCCCGGTCCGAATCGGCCTCTTTACAATTGCAAACGATTCTCATTACGTATATCATGCACATCCTCCGCGCGACGCAGTAAAGGCGCTGCGGCCCGCGTCATCGTCCTTAGCACTCCGTCCATTCATCGATTCATGCCATCCCGCCGAACGCCCCACCGCGCCCGGACGCTTCGTCCGTGGCGCGCGAGCCTGCCTGCCCTGATCACGCTTTGCGTCGCAAGCGGCGCGCATGCGGATGCCGAACCTGCCGCCACGGCTTCGGCGGCCACGCCCTCGCCCTCGTCGACGCCCGCGCGCCCCGAACGCGAACTGCCGACGATCAGCGTCAGCGCATCGTCAGCAGTCGATCCGACCGTCGGCTACCAGCCGCGCACGAGCAGCGTCGCCGGCGGCGACGATCGCCCGCTCAGGGAGATTCCGCAATCGGTCGCCGTGGTCAGCAGCAGCGTGATGCAGGACCAGCAGGCGCGCTCGCTCGACGACGTGCTCGGCAACATCAGCGGCGTCACGCAGACCAACACGCTCGGCGGCACGCGCGATGCGTTCATCAAGCGCGGCTTCGGCTCGAACAACGACGGCTCCGTGCTCGTCGACGGCGTGCGCACGCCGGTGCTGCACAGCTACCTCGCGACGATCGACCGCGTCGAAGTGCTGAAGGGCCCGGCTTCGCTGCTGTACGGGATGCAGGACCCGGGCGGCGTGATCAACCTCGTCACGCGCAAGCCGGAGGACACGTTCGGCGGCTCGATCTCGGCCTCGCGCACGAGCCACGGCGGCAGCAGCGCGCAGTTCGACCTGACCGGCCCGCTCGGCAAGCCGGGCCAGGTCGCGGGCGGCACGCTCGCATTCCGGCTCACCGGCGAATACGACACGAGCCGCTACTGGCGCAGCTTCGGCCGCGAGCGCAATGCGCTGATCGCGCCCGCGCTGTCGTGGCACGACGCGAACACGTCGATCGACGTCAGCTACCAGTACGTCGACTACACGATGCCGTTCGATCGCGGCACGGTGCTCGTGAACGGCCGCCCCGACGATGCGCTGCGCTATCGCCGCTACGAGGAAGCGTGGGCGCAAAGCAGCGGCATCCAGGAAACGCTGCGCGCGCGCGTCGAGCACCGCTTCTCCGACGCATGGCGCATGCGCGCGACCTACGGCTGGGGCCGCGACCGCTACGATCAATACATCGCCCGCGCGACCGCCTTCAACAGCACGACCGGCGCGCTATCGCGCTCGTCCGACGCGAACCTCGGACGCAACGACTCCGACCAGATCGCGACGCTCGGCCTGCTCGGCAACCTGACGCTCGCGGGGATGAGCCACGCGCTCTATGTCGGCGGCGAATACGAGCGGCAGCGCAGCTTCCGCGGCGACACGATCCGCGGCACCGCGACGAAGGGCTTCGATCTCTACGATCCCGTCTACGGCCTGCTCGCGCCCGGCGGCACGGTGAGCGCGAAGCAGAGCGATTCGCTCTCGAAGGTCCACACGTACTCGATGATCGTGCAGGACTCGGTGAAGATCACCGACCGGCTCACCGCGGTCGGCGGGCTGCGCTGGGAGGACTGGCAGCAGGAATCGGGAATGGGGCGGCCGTTCGTGTTCGCCGACCGCTCGCACGGCAACGTGTGGCTGCCGCAGTTCGGGCTCGCGTATGCGCTCACGCCGTCGCTGACCGCGTATGCGAACGTGAGCCGTTCGTTCAAGCCGAACGTCGCGTCCAACGTGGCCGCGCCGCTCGCGCCGGAATTCGGCCGCGTGCTGGAAGCCGGCTTGAAGTTCAGCCTGAAGCCGGGCATCACCGGCACGCTCGCGGCCTATCAGATCGACAAGCGCAACGTCGCGGTCACGGTCAACGACATCACGTCGACGATCGGCACCGCGCGCTCGCGCGGCATCGAACTCGACGTCGCGGGGCAGCTCACGCGGCACCTGAGCCTGATCGGCAGCTATGCGTACACGAACGCGAACGACCGCGACAGCAACACGTCGCTCGTCAACGTCGCGCGCCACACCGGCAGCGTGTTCGCGGTGTACGACACGGCGATCGCGAACCTCCCGGGGCGCTGGCGCTTCGGCGGCGGCGCGCGGCTCGTCGGCGCACGGCCCGGCGACACCGCGAACAGCTTCACGCTGCCCGGCTACGTGACCGTCGATGCGTTCGCGGCCTACGAAACGACGATCGGCAAGTTCCCGACGCGCATCCAGCTCAACGTGAAGAACCTGCTCGACAAGACCTACTACCCGTCGAGCAACAGCAACCTGATCGTCGCGGTCGGCGAGCCGCGGCTCGTCACGCTGACGACGACGGTGTCGTTCTGACGCATCTTTGCGCCGGGTGGCCGGGGCTGGGGCCGTGCCACGCGCCCCCGCCGGCGACACGAGCCGATCTCACCCGCCCGCGAAATCGAGCAGGATCTTGCAGCTTTTCTCGGGATTGCGCTCGGCCATCTCGAACGCCTGCGCGATGTCGCGAAAGCCCACCTTGTGCGTAACGATGTGCTCCGGCTGGATCAGCCCGCGAGCAATCCAGTCGATCACCTGCGGGAACATCGCGCAGTTCAGCCGCGATGCCGCGAGCGTCAACTCCTTCTTCGTCAGCTCCGCCTGCACGATCGCCGACGGTTCCGACGAAAACCCGAGCACGCCGATCCGGCCGGCCGGCGCGGCGATCCGCACGGCCTCCTCGAGAATCGACGGATGGCAGACCGCATCGAAGATCAGCGTCGGGCCGCCGTCGACGCCGCGCTTTTCCAGCGCGTCGGGCAACGACTCGACGCTCGTGTCGATGATTTCGTCCTCGGCCGCGCCGCACTTGCGCGCGAGCTGAAGCCGTGCATCGAGCCGGTCGGTAATGAATGCGCGAATGCCGTACACGCGCTTGAGCACCTGCAGGATCGTCAGCCCGACCGTGCCGGCGCCATAGATCAACGCGACGTCGCCCGGCAGCACGCCGGTGCGCGACGTCGCGTTCGCGGCCACCGCGAACGGTTCAACGATCGCCGCGCAGGGTTCGGCGATCGCGTCCGGAATCCGGTACGCATTGCCGGCCGGCACACACGTGTACTGGCTGAAGCCGCCGTCGCGATGCACGCCGAGCACGGTCAGGTGCCGGCAGACGTTGCGCCGGCCGATCGTGCACGCGTGGCAATGCCCGCAGCTGATCACCGGATCGACCGCGACGGTCTCGCCGAGCCGCGCGGCGTCGACGCCCGCGCCGACCGACTCGATCGTGCCGACGAACTCGTGGCCGATGATGCGCGGATACGACACGAACGGATTCTTGCCGTGAAAGATGTGCAGGTCCGACCCGCAGATGCCCGCATAGCGCACCTTCACGCGCACTTCGCCGGCTGCGGGTACGGGCAGCGGCACTTCGCGCACGCCCATGCTGTTCGGACGATCGACAACGACGCTCAACATTTCGGTTCTCTCCTTCCGGTCTTCGGCGCTTACCAGTTCCACATCGATCCGTCGCGCAACCGGGCGACCGGCAGGTACGCGCGCTCGTACGGGTATTTCGCGGCCAGTGTCTCGTCGATGTCGACGCCGAGGCCCGGCACGTCGTCCATCACGAGATAGCCGTCCTCGAAGCGGTAGCTGTGCGGAAACACTTCGTCGGTCAGCGCGCTGTGCGGCATCAGTTCCTGGATGCCGAAGTTCGGCGCCCACAGCCCGAAGTTCACGGCCGCCGCCATGCAGACGGGCGACAGGTCGGTCGCGCCGTGGAAACCGGTGCGCACCTGGTACATCGCCGCGTAGTCGGCGATGCGCCGTACGTGCGTGATGCCGCCAGCGTGCACGATGGTCGCGCGGATGTAGTCGATCAGCTGGTCGCGGATCAGGTCCTTGCAATCCCAGATCGAGTTGAATACCTCGCCGACCGCGAGCGGCGTCGTCGTGTGCTGGCGAATCAGGCGGAACGCGTCCTGGTTCTCCGCGGGTGTCGCGTCCTCGAGCCAGAGCAGGCGATACGGCTCGAGATCGCGGCCGAGCCGCGCGGCTTCGATCGGCGTGAGCCGGTGATGTGCGTCGTGGAGCAGGTGCGGCGCATCGCCGACCGCGTCGCGCACCTTGCGGAACAGTTCCGGCGTGTGGCGCAGGTAGAGCGCGGTGTCCCACGGCTCCTCGGGCGGCAGCCCCTTCTCGGCGGGCTCGTACGCGCCGGCCGTCTTGCCGACGCCGTACACCTTGTCGAGCCCCGGCACACCGGACTGCACGCGGATCGCGCGGTAGCCGGCGTCGATGTGCGCGCGCACCGCGTCGACCGCTTCCTCGTGATCGCGCCCGTTCGCGTGGCCGTATACCATCAGGCCGTCGCGGCTCTTGCCGCCGAGCAACTGATAGACGGGCATGCCCGCGAGCTTGCCCAGGATGTCCCACAGCGCCATGTCGATCGCGGCGATCGCCGCCATCGTCACGGGCCCGCGCCGCCAGTACGCGCCGCGATATAGGTATTGCCAGATGTCCTCGATGTTGCGCGGGTCGCGTCCGACGAGGCACGGAAACACGTGGTCTTCCAGGTACGCGCGCACCGCGAGCTCACGCCCGTTGAGCGTCGCGTCGCCCAGGCCGTAGACGCCTTCGTCGGTCACGATCTTCACCGTCACGAAATTCCGGCCCGGACACGTGACGATGGTCTGCAAGCGTTCGATTTTCACTGCGCTCCTCCAGCGGGCGTTTCAGTCGACAAAGTAATGGGGCGCGCGGCTGCGCACTTCCGGCAGATGCGAGCCGATCCGGTCGACGTGCGACGCGACCGATGCGCCGAGCAGCGCCATGTTGCGCGACGCGATGTGCGCAAGGATCTGTTCGTGTTCCTGCAGCGCGCGGCGCGCGTGATCCTCGACGCGGTCGAGCAGCAGCCAGCGCACACGGTCGAACTGGCGCTTCATCGGCTGCAGCATTTCCCACACGTGCGGCCGACCCGCGAACGCGAACATCCGGCCGTGCATTGCCTCGTCGAGATCGAAGAACGCTTCGACGTCGCCCGCGGCCACCGCCTCGCGCTGCGCGTCGATGATCCGCGACAGCTCCGCGAGCTGCGCCGGCGTGATCTTCTGCGCGAGCTCGACATGGTTCGCGCATTCGAGCGTGCTGCGCGCGAAGCGCCCTTCCTCGAGGATCGACACCGGAATCGGCGCGACCAGCGTGCCGACCTTCCGGATGATCTGCACGAGCCGCTCGTCGGCGAGCTGCGCGAACGCTTCGCGCACCGGCGTGCGGCTGACCTTGATCGTCGTGGAGATCACCGCCTCCGACAGCGCGGTGCGCGGCGGCAGCGCACCGCGCACGATCGCGTGGCGCAGCAGCGCATGCACCTGCTCCGTATACGACCGGCTCTCGTCCAGCGAGAACCCCTGCAACGCCGTGACCACGACGTCCGCTTCTTCCAGTGCTGCCGTTTCGCTCATGGTTGCGATGGATCCGACTTGATATCGATGCCTACCATGGTACATAAGCAGTCGATTTCAGGCGATCTAGCGTTTACACCGATAACTTCGCGCTAAAACTCGAAATAACCTGCACGCATTCCATCATCTACCATGGTACAAACCGTTACCGACCGTCATGCTATCTGCCCCCGATTTTCTGCGCACTGCGCCGCCCGGCACGGGCCGTCCCGGTTATGACCGGCAGGCGGTTCGCACGGGTATCGTCCATCTCGGCCTCGGCGCGTTCCATCGCGCGCACCAGGCGCTGCATACGGAGACGGTGCTCGAACAGGGCGACCTGCGCTGGGGCATCGTCGGCGTCGAACTGCGGCGGCGGCATACCGTCGACCTGCTCGCCGCGCAGGATCACCTGTATACGGTGATCGAACGCGATGGCCAAGGCGCGCGCGCGCGCATCGTCGGTGCGGTGCACGACGCGCTGTTCGCGCCCGAATCGCTGCCCGCGCTACTGGCGCTGATCGCCGATCCGGCCGTGTCGATCGTCAGCCTGACCGTCACCGAGAAAGGCTATTGCCGCCGCCCCGGCGGCGGTCTCGATACCGACGATCCTGCGATCCGGCAAGATCTCGCGACGCCCGGCACGCCGCGCACCGCGCTCGGCGTGATCGCGGCCGGCCTGCGCCTGCGGCCGGCCCATGCGCCGCTGACCGTCGTCTGCTGCGACAACATGACATCGAACGGCGACACGCTGCGCGCGCTGCTGATCGACTACGCGGAACGCATCGACGGCGCGCTCGCGCGGCGCATCCGCGACGACGTCGCGTTCCCGAACAGCATGGTCGACCGGATCGTGCCGGCCGCGACGCCCGAATCTCTCGACTGGGCGCACGCCCATCTCGGCGCGCGCGATGCGGCTGCGATCGTCTGCGAGCCGTTCTCGCAATGGGTGATCGAGGATCGCTTCGCCGGCCCGCGCCCGCGCTGGGAAGACGCCGGCGCGCACCTCGTCGGCGACGTGCGGCCCTACGAAACGATGAAGCTGCGGCTGCTGAACGGCTCGCATTCGGCGATCGCGTATGCGGGACAGTTGCGCGGCCGCGCGACGGTGTCCGACGCGATGGCCGATCCGGCGATCGCGGCGCTCGTCGACGGCGTGATGACGCGCGACCTGCTCGCGACCGTCGACGTGCCGTCCGGCTATGACGCGCACGGCTATTGCGCGACGCTCGTGCAGCGCTTCCGCAATCCGACTCTCGCGCATCGCACCGAACAGATCGCGATGGACGGCACGCAGAAGGTGCCGCTGCGCTGGCTTCCCGCGCTCGCCGAAAGCGCGCGGGCCGGCGTCGAGCGGCCCTATCTGGAACGCGCGCTCGCGCTCTGGCTGCACTACCTCGCCAACGCGCGCGACGAATCGGGCCGCGCGCTCGCGGTCAGCGATCCGGGCGCGGCCGCACTCGGCGCGGCGCTGTCGGCAGCCGGCGATGCCACCCGCGCGGTTCGGGCTGCCCTCGGCAGCCTCGCGCTCGCCGGTTCGGCGGCATGGCCCGATGCAGTGATCACGCGCATCGGTGCCCATCTCGCGACGCTTCGCGCGAGCGGCACCGATGGGCTGCTCGCACCGTTGTACGCGCGCTGAACGACCGCTTACCCCGGTTCGCTGGACTCCTGATCGAACCGCGCAGTGCCCTGCCCGCCGACGCACATGCCGACGCGGCAAACGATCGACAAGACAACCATGACAGCCGGCCCACCGGCACGAAGGAGACGGACATGAAGCAGAAGTCGCAGGCGTGGTTCACGGTATTCCTGCTGTTCCTCGTGTATGGCATCAACTATCTCGACCGCGTCGCGCTGTCGATCGTCGCGCCGATCGTGCAGACCGATCTCGGCATCGACGCCGCGCAGATGGGCCTCGTCTTCAGCACGTTCTTCATCGGCTACGCGCTGTTCAATTTCATCGGCGGGCTCGCGTCCGACCGGCTCGGGCCGAAGCTCGTATACGTGCTGTCGGTCGGGCTGTGGTCAGTGTTCTGCGGAATGACCGCGCTCACCGTCGGCTTCGTGAGCCTGCTGATCGTGCGGCTGCTGTTCGGCATGGCCGAAGGGCCGCTGTGCTCGGCCGCGAACAAGATGGTCAACAACTGGCTGCCGCGCGACGCCGCCGCGACCGCGATGGGCCTGCTCAGCGCCGGCTCGCCGCTCGGCGGCGCGATCGCCGGGCCGATCGTCGGCCTGCTGGCCGCGCAGTTCGGCTGGCGACCGGCGTTCTGGATCGTATGTGCGATCGGGCTCGTGTGGGTCGTCGTGTGGATGATGTCGACCTCGGACCGTCCGGCCACGCCGGTCGGCGGCGCAGCGGGTGCGCCCGCAGCGACACCCGCCGCTGCGCCCCCCCACGCAGGTGCCGCCGCCGGCCCCGCAACGCCCGCACACACGCTGTCGCACTACGTGCGCCAGCCGCGCATCCTCGCGACGGCCGCCGCGTTCTTCAGCTACAACTACGTGCTGTTCTTCTTCTTGAGCTGGTTCCCGAGCTACCTCGTGCGTGCGCACCATCTGAACATCAAGGAGATGAGCGTCGCCACCGTCGTGCCCTGGCTCGTCGGCACGGTCGGCCTCGCGTGCGGCGGCGCGATCTCGGATGCGCTGTACCGGCTCACCGGCAACCTGCTGCTGTCGCGCCGGATCGTGCTCGTCACCTGCCTGCTCGGCGCCGGCGCGTGCGTGGCCGTCGCGGGCGCCGTGCAGTCGACGCAAGGCGCGGTCGCGCTGATGTCCGTGTCGCTGTTCTTCCTGTACGTGACGGGTGCGATCTATTGGGCGATCGTGCAGGACGTCGTGCACCCGGCGCGCGTCGGCGGCGTCAGCGGCTTCCTGCATTGCATGGGCAGCCTGTCGGGCGTGATCGGGCCGGCGGTGACCGGCTTCATCGTCGAGCGCAGCGGCTCGTTCGCGTCCGCGTTCGTGCTGGCCGGCGCGATCGCACTCGCGGGCGCGGTGCTGGCCGGCGTGTTCGTGCGCAACGCACGGCCGTCGGAAGTGCTGCGCGAACGCACCGCACACTGACCTTTCAAGGCTGACGAAGGCCGCGCGGCGCCGCATGAGTCAGCACCGCGCGGCCTTGTCGTTTCATCCAATCATCGCACCCTCGAATATCTCCCATCCGATATCGCGATTTCCGCTGTCGATCGCGCGCCTCTAGACTGGCTACGCGATGGCGACGCTGCGCAGCGGCACGCCCCCACGAAAACGATATGGGAGAGTTCGATGTCCGACCGGGATGCGCGCCGCGGCGCGCTCAAGACACTCGGCCTCGCGGCCGCCACGGCGCTGCTCGGCGCCGCGCGCACCGCTCAGGCTGCGACGCCCGAATCCGGCGCGCTGCTGGCCGGCGGCGCGACGCGCCTCGCCGACCTCACCCGCCGCCTCGCGGCCACGCCGAGACGACGCGACTTCAAGACGGTGCCGATGATCGTCGAGCGCCCCGATCAATGGGATCACGCGGCGCTCATGGAAGTGATCGGCTATCGCGGCGGCCCGAAGCAGGTGTGGGACAACACCGAGCTCGCGGCCCGTGGCTGAACCTGATGCGCAATGCGCTGAACGCGCAGGTCTGGGGATTCGGTCATCCGGACTTCCTCGTCGTGTCGGCCACGCACGGCGCCGCGCATCTCGCGCTGTTCGACCCGGCCGCGTGGGACAAATACGGCCTCGCGACATTCGCCGGCGCCGCGTTCGCGACCAACACGCTGCTCGCCGCGGAACCCGCGCAGTCGAAAGACGCGCAGGATCACGAACTACCTGATGGCGCGTTCTCGTCGCACGACAACAGCATCGCCGCGCTGCAGCAGCGCGGCGTCGTGTTCCTGGCATGCCACAACGCGATCTGGGAGCTCGCGGAACGGCTCGACCGCGCGAATGCAAATCCGGACAAGCTCCCGCTCGACGCGCTCGCCGCCGACCTGACCAACCACGTGATTCCGTCGGCGATCGTCACGCCGGGCGTGGTCGGTACGCTGCCCGAGCTGCAGCACGCCGGTTTCACTTACGCGAAGTGAGGCGCCCGATGACATCGATCCGCACGCGTTCTCCGTGGCGACGCCGGTGGCTCACGGCGCTGTCCGCCACGCTGGCCGCGCTCTGCTGCACGTCGGCGCTGTCGCTCGCTGCCCCGGCCGATGCTTCAAACAGCGTCTTTCCGCCGTGGCAGGACGGCCGCAACAACGACGCGACGAACCGCGGCCTCGAATTCACGGTGCCGCAGGTCGACGTGCTCGCCGATTTCCACGGCGACCTCACCGCGCCGAAGCTCGTGCTGTACGTCGGCGGCAACTACTTCTTCGTTATACAGACAGGTTAAAGACCATAGATTGAAGTCTGTAGCTCACCCGCACATAAGCAGGTATGGACGTTCACCCCGGAATCGGAAGCGTATGGACGTCGGCCGCGAGCGTATGTCTTTGTGACAGACGAGTAACGGCGGTCCCGGCCCAGCCTACGAGCGTTAGGCAACAGATCCGAATCGACCGACAGCAACCCTCTCGGGTTTTCCATTCCTCTTTTTACAGATAGGGGCGAGTTGCCAAAGCCGGCGCGTCAGACGTTCGAGTGTGTGCAACTGTGGTACCGCCCGCAGGGCGGCTGTCCACACCCTTGTGGTGTGGGCAGCAGAGTTGTGCATACGGGGACCTTGCAGTGCACCGTCATCATGACAACGGCCATTGTTACAGATGATGCTGCTCGTTCTCGAGGAGCGCACTCAATCGGTCAAAACTTCTGCTCAAGTTCAGCGACGAACTGGCTGGCTGTAATGTCCAAAACCTCACACCAGCTACATAGCTCAATAACATCCAGCCGGCGCTCGCCGCACGGATATCTGGGCGCGCATTCGCGCGTAAACTCGCTTGCTAAACCAGCATGTGCGGTATGTTGTACATCTGCGCCGTCCAAGTGCTGGACCGTCGACCGTACCCGCATGTTGCTGTCGACCGCCACAGCCGGCGACAAATCCCTCGAACCAGACTCGAATCTTCCTAGCCATAGCGGGAACGACAATTATGGTGAGTGATAGTAGGTACACCGTGCTCGTGCTCGACCAGCCGACACCTACCCTCTTCGTCGACTATGACGGCACGCTCCACCGGGGACACGCCGCTCTCGACCAGAACGGCGATGTGTTACTGGATTCGGGACATCCGCTGTTCGAATTTGCTCCTTTGCTGGCGGAAATGCTCGAGCCGTACCCGGACGTACAGATTGTCCTGACAACGTCTTGGCTCGACACACTACCGCTCGACCAGGTCGTCTCGTACCTGCCGGCTGCGCTTGCCAGACGGGTCGTGGGCACAACTTGCGGCATCAAAGCGCGCTTTGGGTATCTGATGGACGGGTCGGCACGGACCTATATCATCAGGTTTTACGTGTTCGCGAAACGCCTGAAAAATTGACTGGCGATTGACGACTCAGTCTACGGTGCATATCACCTGAGCACCGATTTCCTCGACCTGAGTCCGCACCTGGTCTTGCTCGACGCCCAGCGCGGAATTGGCGACGCGCAAGTCCAGCAGCGCATCCGGGAGTGGCTGGTCGAAGTGCATCCACCCTTGAGTTCCTAGCATCCAGCCGATGGTCCAGCGACTGCAGGAGGTGGTGGGCAAGCTGTACAAGCCACCGGCGGACGGTGCACGCCAGGTGTTTGCGCTGTCGCGCCGCGACGCCGAGAAACTGCCGCGGCTACCGTCGGTTGCCATCATCTCGGTCACCGCACCGGAGCGCCCGCCCGCCAGCCTCGATGGCTTCGCCCATCTGCTTCGCCTGAGCTTCGCGGACGTCGATTTCCTGAGTCCGAGTCTCTCGGAGAAGGCGCGGGAAAAGCTGGGGGAGGCGTTCACCGCAGAGCAGGCTCAGACGATTCGCGCGTTCGTCGAGGCCCTGCCTGACGAAGTCGTGTCGGTGGTCGTCCACTGCGAAGGAGGTTGCTCGCGTTCATGTACCATCGCCTTGGCGCTCCACCAGCTATATGGCTATCGCGCGGAAATCGAACATCTTTCTCAAGCCAACCCCTCAGTCGTTCGCACGCTGATAGGAAATGACCGTAAAGCTCATCGCGAGCGGCAACGGGCCCGTCGTTGAGACGTTTCAACGACCACGCCCGTTGTCCTGCAACAGGCAGCGACGCCCCGTCATGCCTTTATTGAGCCAAGAGTCTGTGACGCCACCAGCTTCGGCAGTGGCTCACATTTGCATTGGCACAAATCGTTCTCCAATGCGACCTGCTTACCCATCATCGTCATCGTGCGCGGTGAGCCGCCGCTTATGATGACGCCCGTCGTACCACAGGCGGGGCACTGAACAGGGGCGCCCAGATAAGCGAAAGGTTGGCCTTGCAACGAGGTCCCAGCGATACCGTCAACCACGACACCGTTGCGGTCAGTCTTATCGCCCTGACGAATGAACCGTCGGCTCATACCGGAAGCCCCGTGGACGAAGCCTCGGCATTGCACGCACGTTCGATATTTGCGGGCCACACCGGTTCGCGGCAAGTCAGTTGGGCGAACCACTGCATCAGGGAGAAAATGAATGCTGGAAGTGCGCCAATACCCATTACCAGCCACACCATCGGATTGCGCGAGTTAGTCAGGGCAGACCAGCCTTCAAAATTCAACCTAAGCGAATTGCGCAGGGAGGCTCCCCTCGGCAGAAACTCTGTCACGGGCGGCACGGAAGCGGGACCTTCCTCCATAAACCGCCGATAAAACTCGAAGTCTTGGTAAAGGATTTTCATGACCTCCCGGCCTCCCACACTGCTCTCATCGAATGCCATGACGACTCGTGTTCCTATCGAAAAAGTGTCCCTAACCAGTCCCTTGTCGTCAAGAACAAGGCAGCGAACCATACGCGGCGTGGTACGCGCGAGGCCCTGTCTGGGTTTGCGTTCAACGTACAGGAAAGCACTATCCCAAGGTACTGACACAACCCCGCCAGGGCCATTGTGCCTGAACGCATAAATCATCCGGTTGCGCCGGTCAAAACGGACGGGTTTGCTGATGTAGTTGAAACAGTCGCGCGTCAATGCCCAAATGCCAATCCCCGAGAAGCAAAGCCCGACAAACAGGAAAAAGCCCAGCGCACCGTACATGAAGCCCTGTTGTCCTCGCTGCTCGTAGATTGGAGGTACATGAGTCAGCATCCAAAGTAGGGCCGCCGTGAATGCCAACGAACCGAGCCCTGGCAGCATAAAGGCAAAAACCCCCCAGCCCTTCTCCAAGTAGGTTCCATCGCGGACCTCAAGACAGGTATCGCTCATCGAGAATACGGAACGGTCGTCCTTGGGCGTGTCAGATGCAGGCTGTCCGATTGCGAGACGAGCACCCTGTTCTTCCTCGCTGACCGGCCGATTCAGGCGGTACCACGAGAGTCCATCAAATGCCATCTCTTTTCTCCATCACGAAAGCATTGCCGCAAATGCCTTTTGGTCTTCGGCCAGAGTCGGAAACCGGTCTTTCGCCTCTTTCAACTTATAAAACATCGTTCGAGCTACTCATCCACTTTCTTTCCTTTGAAGTAGTTGTGCCGCAGGCCGGACACTGAACGTGTGGCGCCCAGATATGAGAAAGGTTGACCTTGAAACGAGGTCCCTGCGATACCGTCAATCACAGCCCCACTCCGGTCGGTCTTATCGCTCTGACGAATGAACCGTCGGCTCATGCTGTAAGCCCGTTGGATGGCGTCACAGCGTTGCACGCCCGCTCGACTTCCTCGGGCCACACCGGTTCGCGACAGGTCAGTTGCGCGATGTAGTAGGCAACAGCCAGGGCGAGTGTCGGTACCGCTGCAATAACCGTCATCAGAGACATAACCAGACTCCCCGACTTCAACAGGTCCGATGCGCCGTCGAACTGCAACTTTAGCGAATTTCGAAACGAGACTTCCGTACTGAGAAACTCGGCTACCGGAGGTACGGCAGATGGCCCCTCTTCCATGAAACGCCGATAGTATTCAAAGTCTTGATAGAGTTCTTCCATCGCCTGCTGTCCAGCCGGGCTGTTCTCGTCAAATGCCAGCTCTACGTATTTTCCGACGGAGAACGTCCCGACAACCACCCCCTTGTCGTTAAGCACAAGGCAACGGACCACACGAGGCGCGGTTGCCGCGAGCCCAGCTTTTGGCTTGCGTTCAATATACAAAAATGCGCTATCCCACGGAACTGAGAAGACGCCGCCTGGCCCATTGTGACGGAAGGCGTATATCGTGCGGTCCAGGCGGTTAAACCGTATCGGCTTGCGAGTGTAATTAAAGCAATCGACGAGAAGCGCTCGCACTGTTATTGCGAGCCCTCCAATGCCAGCCAATGTGAAAATGGTCAGCAGGAAGTAAACAATACCCTCCTGCCCTTTTTCCCGGACAGCGATTGGCATGTGTGTCGCTATCCACATAAACATCGCGACTAGGCACAAGAAGAGGAGACCAGCGGTAGAGAATGCCAGTAACCCCCAGCCTTTTTCACGATAAAGGCCATCACACACCTCAAGGTAGGAATCGGTTGCTTTGAAGGCCGTCCCAACACTCTTTGCACTATCAGTGCACCGTTCGTTGACATACAGTCGTGCTGATGACTCCGTATCCGTTACCGGTCGATTTAGTTTGTACCGGGAGTGTCCGTCGAAAGCCATACTGGTTCCATTCAAGAAAAAATTGCTGTAAACGCCTTCCGATCTTCTTCAAGGCGCTCAAATCTTTCACTAGTCGCCTTGATACCGAAATAGCATTGCTCTAGCCAATCGTCCACTTCGCGACTTTTGAAATAATTAATCAATACACCGATAAGAGCAGCGAGAAGGAGCAACGGCAACGTCAGAACACTTCCCAAAAACGCGGCAACGACCAAGGCTCCTCCGATAAGTGCCGACGTGGTGTAGAGCGCAAACATAAGAATATTTCCGTGCTCCAGTTCGTCGTAGGCATGGTATGCATCGATAGCCGCCGATACTAACCCGACTATAGCCCCACCGAACCTGCCCACGATGGCTAGGAACCGCCCAACCTTGGCCAAGCTCTCGGAAAGCTTGACGCCCACCTTCTCCATCTGCTCAAGCGCGGATGAACCATATTGTGCGACGCCCGCTACGAGCCCACCGACTGCATTGTCGAACTTGATGCCAGCTTCCGTCTGATTGAACCGATTCGCTTTCTTCAACTCCTCACGAGCGAAACGAAGATTGATTGCACCGAATATCGCACCAATACCCGCAAACCCGGGTTCTCCCTTCGTCATAAGCCGGAACTTCGGCATGTAAATCGTCTCGACCACTTCAGACGTCAGCGTCGCACCGGCCAACTTCTCGAAGCCGGGTTTGGCCTTAACGTTTGCCAGGGCGGCGGCCTCCGTCGCAGGGCTTTCGACTAGCACGAATTGCTTCGCCTTAATTTCCGGCTCGGCACTTCCTCCTACGGTGGCCTTGTCCTGAAGCTGTTTCTTCAGGTCCTGCACGCTAATTTTCTGCCGACCCGGCATCATTTCCTGCATCTGGCGGGCGACGTAATTCACCCACTGGTTTACCGACCCGTATACGGCCTTAAACTCGAACAGCTGTTTCGTCCGCATGCACAACGTGACATACAACGTCTTCGCCGCCGCAGTCTCCACGCCCGTACTGACCGCTTGAACGACTGGCCCACCGGTCTCGTGCAACAGTCGCGCCAGGGATTTCGCGACGGCAACCTTAATGCCCTTGTCCTTCGAATCCTCCACCTGCTCTATCTTGCTGTAGGACTCGATGAGCTTCGCCACAAACTCCCTCAGTTCCATGTACGGGTAACTGGACGCTTCCTTGACCTTCTCGGCCAGCACCGGGCTATTTAAGACGAACGCGCGCAGCAGCGGGTTGCGGGTATCGGATACGCTTCCTTGGGCCCACTTGACGAGCACGTCAATGGTTTCTTTGCGGTCCGCCGAGCCTTCGATGCACCGAGTAAATGTGTTGGTATAGTTCAGCCCGCAACGCCAGCTTCCCGACTCGTAGTCGAATTCGAACACATTGAGAAGCGCGGGACTGGAAAGCCATACCTGATGGTCTTGCGATAGCGGCACAAGCGTACTAGTTTGCTCCTGCCTCATGTCGTTTGCCATCTTTTGCCGAAAGTCGACGATGGCCTGCTGCCGATAGTGGGTCGTATAGGGCTTCCATGCCTCCGGTCCGGCCGTTGCAAGCTCCGCCGTCTTCTTCGCCTCAATGCTTTTGAGTTGCTTCTCAAGCGCCTTGCCACCATCGAACAGCGCTCCGAGGCTCATACCCTCATAGGCATTGGCTTCTAACATACTGGCGCCACGTTCAACGTCCTCTTTCGCCGATACCGCGACCGCTTTTTGCAGCGCACCGATTGCGCTGGCGGCCCAGATGCCGTGTTCATACGGTGCAAGCGCAGCGCCGAAAGCGACGCGCTGCTCGAAGTTGAGCTCCTGCGTGATACCGACCGGGTCCCACAATGCGAAGAACAGCCCCTTGTCCGGCAGGATGGTATCCATCGCCTTTTTCAGGGCCGGCTGCTGCCCGGCACGGTCATGGTACGGAAAGCAACCGGTAACGAGCGCATCGGGACGGCCGCCCTGGTATTCGCTCAGCAGCCCCTCGAGATGGTCCAGGCTATCCGCGTGCGGCTGGTTCATGCTGCCGTTATACCAGGCGGTCGCATCGAACTTCTGCATCCGCTTGTCACGACAGCCCATGAAATTCTTCGCATAGGTGTCGCGGACCTTCTGCGTCCAAAGCTCATCGCTGAACGCCAGATACACGGCTCCGGCATGTTCAGCGTCTTCAATGGTGATGCATTGGGCCAGTTGCGCATGCCCGGGTTGATGACAGCTGAACGGCTTCTCGAAACTACGGTCGAGCTTGATGCCGACCGGATAGTCGTACAAGTATCCTTCCGCCGTAACGGCATATATCTGCCACCGCTGTGTTTTCGGATAGAAGATATACACGTAGCCATAGCGCAAAGTGCGCAGCGTGTACTTTGCCTTCTTGAGCGCAATGCTGACAACGCCGTCGCCAAACTTGCCGCCCATGAGCGACATCGCGCCAGCAGAGCTGTGGGCCTTCGAGTTGGCCACGGCCCCGTAGCGGACGGGCAGAATCGGCAATCCCTTCTTCTTGCACATATTGCATGAATTGGGCGCGCGCGAGCTTGTCTGCATCGCGGACTGCGTGAGCTGGGAAATACTCGCAAAGTTCGTGTCGAGTGCCATTCTGTATCTCTCTCGTGCCCCCACTCGGGCTTATTGATATTGGATGCTCTCGCGCGCAATCGCTTCCCAGTCTGCTGCGCTCCAGTTCGCCACCGCTTCAGCATACGGGCCTTTCCGCGGCGCCTGCAGAACGGCCCGAACACGCGGGTGACGGTCGAAGTACGGGGAGACGAGTGTGCCGTGAAGTGCAAAAGCAAGCAGGTCCCCGCCAGCGAGTCCATGAGCTTCGCCTTTTGCAAGCTGCGCATCGAGCAGTGCCGGAATTTCGGGACGCGGCGCCGTACCATTGCGCCGGAGCAAGTCAAGCGTGCGCTGAACCAGCTCGATGCGCGCGATTCGTGCGTGCTGGTCCGCCGTAACAGCGAAGGCTGCGTCCAGTTCGGCGGCGCCGTTGACCACCGTCCAACCGCTCATGGGGTCGAGGTACGTCCACGATGCAACCGGCCCCAGAAGAGCACCCATCTGCTCAGCCTTCAAGATGCGACCCAAGTGCGGAAACACGCGCGGGTCGTAGTAGCGGAAGACCGCATCGCCCGAAGTTGGCGCCCGCAGTATCAACCGGTCCGCCAGATGGTGCTGTAGCCGGCCCGTCGCCTTGCCGCATTCGACAATGGCGCAAACGACCGGCGGCAAGCCATTCTCCAGGTCCGATTCGGCGCGCTCTCTCAACGCTGGCAATTGCAGTTCGGGATGCTCGGCGCAGTACAGCACGGGAGCCACGCCCTCGAGCTCGGGACGAGCCGCGGGAACCAACTCACCGACTTCATAGACCGGCGGCACGCCAAGCAGCTCGAGCTTCCCGTTGACGACTTCAACGATAACGTAGTGAACCATGCTGACCGCCCTACACGAGTGCCGAGCCGGCCTGCGCTGCGGCTGCGAACTGCTGGGCGCACGACTTTGAAGGCGCAAGCTGCGCCGATGCGTTATCGCCCCCCGGGCCATCGAAGACGAGTGGACTGCCCTTGACCTCGACCAATCCCGGCGCATGGATGAAGATTTTGCCGTCGGCGATGCGAATCGTTGCGCCGCCGGCGGTGAGGGTGATTTCCTTCTGGGCCGTAACATTCACCGAATCGGACGTGGACACGACCTTCACGGTTTTGTCTGCCGTAAGTTCGATGTTGTCCGACTGCGCCTGCACTTCGACCTTGCCTTTGCCGGCAAACAGCTTGATACCGGCGTTCTGCACAAAGAAGCTCAGTTTCTCGCCAATGCTGGCAATCCATGACTTGGCCGCCGACACATAGGTGCTCTCGCCGCTGACCAGATTGACGTGCTGGGTGGCTGCTGCGTGGAGTGATTTCTGCGTCGACAGTCCCATGTCAGCCGGGCTCGCGAGCAGCATGACGGGTTGCGAAAATGCATTGGCGCTTCCGGTGCCGCCACCCGCTGTCCTGCCGCCCGCCATAGAGCCCTGCGCATCGCTCTGCGTCGTCGCAGCGAAGTCCTTGATGGCGTCCTGTGCGTCGTCCAGGGTCTCGGCCTTGCCGTCAGCTGCCGCGAGTGAGCGATGCTGAATCACGCCGCTCGAATCGATAAGGTGTTGCGTGGCTTCCTTCACATCCAGCGGCTGACTCGACGTACCGCCGCGGGCGTAGGTCGACACGTAGAGCCCGCGTCCGGCCCGCAGTGCGCCTGACGCCTCGGTCTTCAGTTCGAATCCCGCTCCAAGGTAGTTGCCGCGCGTATTGCCGCTGTGGTCGATGAGATAGCCGATGTGCAGATACGAATTCGCCGTCGAGCTGAAAAGCTGCGCCCGGTTCTGCGACGTGGAATCGTCGAAGACGAGTTGATTGAAACCCTGCCCGCTGTACTCCTGCGACTTGAAACCGGACAGCAGGCCGTTCGAATGCCAATGTGGCGTGTTGACAGCGTGAAAGAGCACTCCGCTGACGACCGGGCGGTCGCAATCCCCGTCGAGGTAATTGACGGCCACTTCCTGCCCGATTCGCGGAACAAACACACCGCCGAACCCTTTGCCGGCGTGCGGCAGTATCACCCGCATCCAGCACGATGACGTCTCGTTATTGCTACCCAGACGGTCCCAGTGCATCTGCGCCTTCACCCGGTTCAACTCGTCCGTGTACACCTCCTCACCCGCCGGTCCCACGATAGTGGCCGTCTGCATGTGCATGACCGGCTTTCTGTGCTCGAACGGGCTGCGGAATGGCACCGAGCGGCGCTGGACCTCGATTTCGGCCAGCACGAAGCTTTCATTACCTAACGGGTCTTTGGACACGAATGCGGCCTGCCGGTCCTTGTATTCGGCACGCAGACGCGACAGGCGCCGCTGCAGGCTACCCGGGAAGGGACGGCTGTTGCCCAGCGGCAGATTGTTCTGGATAGCCCAACGCACGCCGAGAATCGCGAACTCGCGGTCCTCAGGCTTGTCTGCTTCGTGCTCGGGATGGTCTTCGAGCGTGAACCATCGACCGGCGTCCATGCACGGCACACTGCCCACCCCGAAAAACCGTTTGCTGCGCGAGGCCATCTCTTCAAGTCGAATTCGCATAGCGCGCTCGCCACGGTCGTAGGACTCGCCGGTAACCGGAAAGCTATAGTGGCCCGCATATTCGTAGACTTCCAACTGCTGCGGGATATCGCCTTGGTCGACCGTAGACCGGTCCGCCCGCTGCAAAGCGCGCGTTGGACGTTTGTAATCCGCCGTGCTGAACGCATATCCGACGCTTTGCGTCGTACGCTCGCCGCTCCATTCGACGAGTGTGCCGGCCTGACCGTCTTGGTCGCCGCGGTAGAACGGTACTCGCTGGGTAGCGAGCGCCTTGCAATTGAAGAGGTCGTCGGTCACGACAACCGTATGGGACTTACCGTCCTCGGCATACTCCACGTACGTGAACCACCCCTCTGACTCCATCAGCCGATGGACGAAATTGTGGTCGGTTTCGTACTGGGTGCAATAAGACCGCACTGCGCCCGGGTCTTTCGTGTCAACACGGAAGTGGCCCTTTGCCTGCATGTGGCCGCTGAACACTTCAGTCAGGATGTCGGCAGTCGTCAGGTCCTGGAAGATGCGCGCATCCTTGCGGTACTGCAGAAAGCGCATCCACGATGAAAAGGAAAGCTGGTAGTAAACGAGTCCCCCGTCCGCGCCGAGGCGTCGCGTGGCATAAACGTAGCCGTGCCAGGGCAGGTAAGACTCGTCGGCTTGACGCACCCATAACGTGACAGGTTGCGCCATCAGGTTCTTCAACTGGAGCGCTTGCTCCCGGGAAACGACGTCGACTGTGAGCTCGAAATCCCGGCCCACGCGAGATTCACCGATAACGCGCTGCGGCAAAAGCACTCTTGCCCCGAGAGGAGTGTCCAGGATGAGCGTCCGGTTCGTCTGCTCGATACCCGCGTCGAGCATCAACGCGTTGGGCAACCTACCCATATCGAATATCTCCTCGGGAAATTAACATGCACATAAATCGAAAGGACAAAAGGTCAGACGAGATTTTGACACAACGACCTTCCCGATTTGATAACAAACGTAAAAACAGCAAGCCTGCAATATTTTCCGAGTCAATGCACCGCAATCTCTCTCCTCGGGAGCATTGGTATTTTTTACATCACCCCAACGTACAGCAATCGCCCAGTACCATCTGTGATAAAAGCGAACAGTTCCCGCGCGTATCGTCCTTCATGGCGTGAGGGCGCTCACATTCTAAAAAATGCGCACCAAATGGACCTCCGCACAATCGCGTTGAGTTATTCAATTTTTCGAAAAATATAACGGCGAAAAATAAGCAACTGTCAGAAATTACTGGTCACGCAAATTTCGTCATGTGTCGCCGCCCTGCCCCGGCGACGTGATTGAACTCCATTCCAAAAGTTGATTCCGGAATACCGCGGCCGCATCTACTCGGAAACGACCCCGCCCGGCCTGCTCGTGAAGCAGATTCACGCGGGCGGTACGATCACCGTCGGCAACATGACGTGGACGGTCGAGCCCGAAGCGTATTTCGCCGGGCTCGGCAAGATCGACGAACTGATCGCGGACGGCACGCCCGACGGTCCGGCCGTACCCTACGTGACCAACCAGTTGACGATCATGGTGCGCGCGGGCAATCCGAAGCACATCGCGTCGCTGAGCGATCTCGCGCGGCCCGACGTGAAGCTCGCGATGCCGAACCCGGCGTTCGAAGGCGTCGCGCGGCAGATCCGCGCATCGCTCGTGAAAGCCGGCGGCGGCGATACGCTCGCGCGCACCGTCTACGACGACAAGGCGCGCGCCGGCACGACCGAACTCACGCACATTCATCATCGGGAAACCGCGCTGTTCCTGATGCAGGGACGCGCCGACGCCGGCGTGCTGTGGCAATCGGAAGCGGCGTTCCAGGAACAGGTCGGGCATCCGCTGATGCACATCGACATTCCGGCCGCGCACAATACGACGGCGATCTATGCAGGCGCGATGGTGAAGCACGCGCCGCATCCGGACGCCGCACGCGCGTGGCTCGCGTACATCCAGTCGCCCGAGGCGTTCCGGATTTTCGCGCGCTACGGCTTCGGGCAATATGACGCGACGGCACCGACACCGCAGCTTGCGCCACGGCAGGACCGGCCCGACGCGGGTTGATCGCGCAATTGCGCACGCCACAAGACAGACAATGAGGAGGGGACCCGTGAACGATTCGGGCGACACACCGCGACGCCGGTTCGCGCCGCTGCTGCTCGCCGCGGCAGCGCTCCTGGCCGGCAACGCGCGCGCGGACGACGTCGCGCTCGGCAAGACCATCGCCACCCGGGGCACGACGACGGGCGTGGCTGCATGCATCGGCTGCCACGGTGCCCAGGGCGAAGGCAACGCGGCCGCCGGCTTTCCGCGGCTCGCCGGCACACATGCCGCCTATCTTTCGGCTCAACTCGCCGCGTTCGCCGACGGCAGCCGCCAGAATCCGGTCATGCAGCCGCTCGCGAAACTGCTGTCGCCGCGCGATCGCGACGCGGTCTCCGCGTACTTCGCGAGCCTGCCCGTGCCGCCCGCCATTGCCGCTTCCGACGCCGCGTCGATCGACCCGGCGAACACCGGCGCGTGGCTCGCGACGCGCGGACGCTGGTCGCAGGGCCTGCCCGCCTGTGCGCAATGCCACGGCGCGGGCGGCCTCGGCGTAGGCACCGCGTTTCCGCCGCTCGCCGGCCAGCCGGCCGCGTACATCGCGGGCCAGTTGAACGGCTGGAAGCGCGGCACGCGCGCGCCCGGCCCGATGGCGCTGATGCCGATGATTGCCGGCAAGCTGTCCGACGCCGATATCGACGCGGTGGCCGCCTACTATGCGCGCGGCGGCGCCGCGAACGGAGAACAACGATGATCGACCGCTCGGTGGTGGTCCGCGGCGCGCGTGCCGCGCTGCTCGGTACGGCCTGGCTGCCCGCGCTCGCGTGCGCGGCCGCGCCGCAGGACGCCCCGGCCGCCGCTTCCGCTTCCGCCTCCGCCGCTTCCGCCTCCGCCACAGCCACCGTTCCCGCGACGACGACGACGGCGAAGCCGTTCACGCCGCCGCCCGAATCCGCGATACCCGCCGACGACTTCGGCAAGACCGTGAAGCTCGGCGAGCAGATCTTCCTGCACACACCCGAGCTCGCGGGCAAGTACGTCGGCAACAAGCTGACCTGCGCGAGCTGCCACCTCGACGCGGGCCGCCGGCCCGATTCGAGCCCAATGTGGGCCGCCTACCTGCTGTACCCGGCCTACCGCATCAAGAACGGCCACGTGAACACGTTCGCCGAACGCCTGCAGGGTTGCTTCAGATACAGCATGAACGGCAAGGCGCCGCCGGCCGGCGATCCGATTCTCGTTGCGCTCGAAACCTATTCGTACTGGCTCGCGAAGGGCGCGCCAGTCGGCACGAAACTGCCCGGCCAGGGTTTCCCGAAACTGCCGCCGCCCGCACAAAAAGCCGACTACGCGCGCGGCGCCGCCGTCTACACGCAGCACTGCGCGCTGTGTCACGGCGCGGACGGCCAGGGACAATCGAGCGGCGGCAAGCCGGTCTTTCCGGCGCTCTGGGGCGCACGCTCGTTCAACTGGGGCGCGGGGATGGGCGACATCCGCAACGCGGCCGGCTTCGTGAAGGCCAACATGCCGCTCGGGCTCGGCGGCACGCTGACCGATCAGGAAGCGTGGGACGTCGCGACCTTCATGGACAGCCACGAACGCCCGCAGGACCCGCGCTTCACCGGCTCGGTGCAGGACACCCGCGCGAAATTCCACGACACGCCCGACTCGATGTACGGACGCGAGGTGAACGGCCGCGTGCCCGGCGCGCCATGAGACCTGGCCGGCCCGGGCGGCGCCGCTTGCACCATCACGGACGCCAGCGATACACGACGAGGCTCGACCCGTTGTAGTTGTCCTTCGTGATCACGTATTCGCCGGTCGAGCGCAGGTACGCACGGATGCCGTACATCGAGTCGACGTCGTTGCCGACGTCCATCGCCGACGTGTTCGAGTTCGTCAGCGTGGTGACGAGGCTGCCGGTGTTCAGGTCGAACACGTCGACGTTCGGCACCGTGTGCACGTAGCCGACGAACAGGTAGTGGCCGGCCGCCGCCATCGATTTCGGATTCGCGCTCGTCAGGTTGATCGCCACGTTCGGCGTGCTCGTGTTGCCGGCCATCCAGCCGCGATAGACCTCGATGTGCCCGTTCATCGCGGTCCAGTCCCAGCTGCCCGAGATGCCCTGCGCGAGGATCATCGTGTCGCTGTCGGCCTGGTAGATGATCCGCGTGAGCGGCAGCACGGTGCGCGGAATCGGAATCTGCACCGGCTTGCCCCATGTCGGCTTCCCGGCCGCGTCGAAACCCGTCATCGGATAGTGGGAGATGTTGTTGGTGCGATCGAGCCCGGCCCACACGTCGCCGTTGTCGTCGAGCGAGAAACCTGCCGTTACCTGCAGCGTCGTGTTGAACGGCTTGCCGGGAATCGAGCCGTCCGGAATCGCGATGTAGCCGCTCGCGCCGTTGAAGTGATAGAGGTTGTAGTTGCCCGGGTTCTGCCCGGTCGCGACGAGCATCCGGGTGCCCTTTACCAGCGCCAGCTGGCCGAAATGCTGGCCGCGCTGGTAGTCGTTCATGTCGAGGCGCGGGTCCTTCGGATAGCTGAACGGATCGATCGTGTTCGCGACGAACGTGCCGCCCGCGGTGCCGGTGTACACGTTGTTGCCGCTGTAGAAGAACGCGCCGTCGGTCGCCGGATCGGGCGCGGCGGCACCCTCGAAGTTCAGCGCCTGCAGCTTCCATTGCAGCGCGCCCGTCGGGTTGTACGAATGCAGGTCGGTGCTGCCGTTGCGCCCGAGATCCCAGCCGCCGCCCCACGCGTTGTTCAGCACGTACAGGTTGCCGGCCGCGTCCTTGCCGATGCCTGCGACGCGCGTGAAGCGCTTGTCGCCGACCTGCCCCTTGATGCCCGACGTCGTGTCGAGATAGCCGCCCTGCACGCCGAACGTGCCGAGCTGCACGGGCTGGCCCACGAGCGCGTAGATCTTGATGTTCATGTCGGGGCCTTCGTCGCCCACCAGCAACTGCCCGCGCGGCGCATCGAAATACAGCGATGCCGGCCGCGCACGGGCCGCCATCTGGATCGTGCTCATCGCCGTGCCCGTCGGGCTGAACTGCGCGACGACGCCCGCGCTCTTGCGCGCGACCCACAGGTTGCCGGCCGCGTCGAGCGCCAGCGCGCCGGGCCCCGATACGCCGATGTCGCGCTGCCACACGCCGTCCGTCGTGTAGACGCGCACGCGATTGCCATAGAAGTCGCTCACGTACAGCAGGTTGCCGGCCGTCGCGAGGCCCGTGATCACGTCCGCGTACTGGATGCCCGTCCACGTGCTGACCGGAATGCGCAGGTCGCGCTGGTTCGTGCTGCGGTTGTAACGGCCGACCGAGCCGCTGCCGAACGTGCGGTTGTAGCCGAGCGCGACGAACAGCGCGTTCGCATTGCCGGTGATCGCGCCGCCCTGGAATTCGTCATGGATGCCGATCGTGCCGAGCGTCTGCCCGTTCTGGTAGATCGCGACGCCGCCCGCGTTCTCGTCCCAGCGCGAAGCCGTATAAATCACGCCCTCGGGGGCGACCCACAGCGAGCGCGCGCCGTTGCCGACGTGCGCGGCGAGCGTGCCGAACGTGTTCGCGAGCCAGTCCGTCGTGTATTGCGCTTGTGCGTGACTGACCGGCGCCAGCATTGCCATGCACAATCCAAGCAATGCCGCGCGAATTTGTTTCGATAACATGAATGATGCTCCCGGACGATCGTTGTTCGACACTCTAATCCGCCGCGTATGAAATATCGGTGATTTTTTCAAGAACCGGTTCAATTACCGTGCAAACGATTCATTACGTTCCCTTACCGCACGACGCGAATTGACCAGCGATGGGGCATGCCGGGGTCACCACCGTGAAACCCGTCAACCAACGCCGTTGCGATCCGTCATTACCGGCACTTTGTTCCGGATTTCCTAATGCTCGCACGTCATTTTTTCTGACATGCGAGCATTGATTTTCATTTCCAGGAAACCGATTCGATTATTACAAATCGAAATAGAAATGAAAGAGAAAAAATATTATCCGGCGCACGCAGCCTTGCCGGGTAAATCGTGAATATATGAAATAAGGCAGTGTGCGGCGGAATGCCGTTGCCGATGAAGATGCGGACGAGGACCGGGATGTACCGCGCGTGCGGCGAAGGGAAGTGGGCAGCGGTGAATGAGCACGGCCGCACGCCAGCGGGGGGCGGCCGGTTAAGGTTAGCTCGCGCTGTCGAGCGTCGGGCCGTCCCGGCCGTCGAGGTACTTGGGCAGCGCATCGACGACGTCAATCACGCGCTGCCGGTGGAACAGATGCATCCACGTAACCGGCGGCCCGCATCGAACGCGAGCCCCCGGTCATGCGCATGCCATCAGAACTTCTGACGCAGCCCGAGGCTGACGATCGCCTGCGATCGCGAGTCGGACGAGTGGCCGTTCGCCTTGTCCGACACCGACGCGGTCGCCGCCACCGGCCGGCCGAGCGCGTCGAGCGTCGTGCCCGACGCATGCTGGTACGCACCGAGCAGGTACACGCTGGTGCGCTTCGACAGGTCGTAGACCGCACCGAGCGTGACGTTGTGATACTGCGCACGGTTGTCGATGCCGTCGACTTCGCTGCCGCGCGTGTAGCTGTAGCCCGCGAACAGTTGCGTCTGCGGCTGCACGTTCCAGCGCGTGAACACGCCCGCGACGTTGAACGTCGCATGGCCGCTGAACAGCGACTGGGCACCGCTGCGGTACTGCACGTTGCTGTAGTTCACGCCGACCACGGCCGGGCCGAAGTCGTACGTCGCGCCGGTCGCGATGATCTGCTGCGACTGCGCGCTCGCATAGCCTTCGTTGATCGACGAGTTGAACAGGCCGTCGTCGGTGCTCCGCCATTTGCCGGCGGTCGGGTCGGTCGCGCCCGTCTTGCTGTTGTCCGAACGCTCGTAGCCGACGCCCACGCGCAGCGGCCCTGCCGCGTACGCCGCGCCGACGCTCCACGTGTTGCGCTGCTTCATGCTGCCCGGCTGGCTGCCGAAGCCGTACAGCGCGCCGAACGTGAAGCCCGCGTAGTTCGCGCTCGTGTACTTGATCGAGCTGTCGACGCGCGCGGTCTGGTCGAGGTCGTCGATGTCGCCCGGATGCGCGCCGAAGCCGCCGATGAACGACGACGGGCCGACCGGGCTCACGAAGTCGTCGAGCGACGTGTACTGGCGGCCGAGCGTGACCGTGCCGTAGCGGTCGCTGCCGACGCCGACGAACGCCTGCCGGCCGAACTGGCGGCCGCCCTGGCCCGACGTGCCGTTGGTGATGTCGAAGCCGTTCTCGAGCACGAACAGCGCGCGCATCCCGCCGCCGAGATCCTCGGCGCCCTTGATGCCCCAGCGGCTGCCGGACAGGTTGCCGGTAGTCAGGGCGACGTCCGAGCGCCCCGTATAGGCGCCCGGCGAGCCGACCCGTTCGTTGCTGCGATAGGTCACGCCCGCATCGACGATGCCGTACAGCGTGACGGAGCTTTGCGCGGAGGCGATGCCCGCGAGCGAGAGCAGCAGCGGTGCTGCGATCAGTTGCTTGTTCATGATTTTTTAGCGTCTCCGGGCGGTGAGCCCGTTGTTCTATGCGAGTAGCGCGTGCGGTCGGCGAGATGCGCCGGCATGGCGAGGCCGGCAGCGTCCGCACACGGGAACGCGCGCATGCGAAACGCGCGCGCGACGTCGCGGCCAGCATGCCCGCCGCGGCCGCCATGGTAGTTGGAACCGGTTCCGGTCGATAGCGCAATAATGAAAACAGCTTCTTGCCAAAATCGAGATAATCAGCCGCGCGGCGGACGTCCCTGTACAGCGCGAGGCCGCGCGCCCGATAATCGGGCACCCGCCTTCCACCGGGAGTCTTCGGCATGCATCAATCGACCCTGCTGATCTTCGCCGCCGTCGCGTTCGTCGGGATCGCGACGCCCGGCCCGACCGTGCTGCTCGCACTGACCAACGGCTCGCGCTACGGCGCGCGCCGCGCGGCCTACGGCTTCGCCGGCGCGATGCTGTCCGACTTCGTGCTGATCGTCGCGGTCGCGCTCGGCCTCGGCGCGCTGCTGATGGCCTCGGCGTTCTGGTTCTCGGTGGTGAAATGGCTCGGCGCCGCCTATCTCGCGTACGTCGGCATCCGGCTGCTCACGTCGAAGGGCTCGCTCGACGTCGCCGTCGCGCATGGCGGCGCGGCGTACGAACGCAACGCGTCGATCTTCGCGAAGAGCTTCCTGACCGCGGTGACGAATCCGAAGGGCTATCTGTTCTTCTCCGCGTTCCTGCCGCAGTTCCTCGATCCGGCCGCCCCGCTGGCACCGCAATACGTTGCGCTCGCGGTCACGTTCGCGCTGCTCGACGGCGCCGTGATGTTCGGCTACGCGCTGCTCGGCGCGCGCGCTATGCGGCTGCTGAAGCGCTCGGGCGCGCTGTGGCTCGAACGCACGTGCGGCGCGATGCTGCTCGCGCTGGCGGGATCGCTCGCGCTGTATCGGCGGCATGCTGCGTAGGAGCATCGGCATGCGCGGTGCTTCGGGCGCTTCGGGCGCTTCGGGCGCTTCGAGCGCTTCAGGCGCGCCGTTCGCGCGGGTCGCATTACCCGCAACGTTCTCAACGGGCTCGCGATGAGAATCGACGTCCCGCCCCGCTCCGGTTTCCCCGGCCTGTCGCTGCGCCAGCTCGACCGCGCGGATCTCGACACGTGGTACGCATACCTGTCGAATCCCGACGTCGTCCGCCACACGAGCTGGAACCTGCATGCGCGCGACGATCTGCTGCCGCTGTTCGACGGCATCGAATCGGCTCATCCGGATTCGATCCGCCGCCTCGCGATCGTCGACGACGCGTCGGGCGCGCTCGCCGGGACCATCGGGCTGCATACGGTATCCACCGCGAACCGCTCGGCCGAGATCGCGTACGACCTCGCGCCGTCGCACTGGGGGCGCGGCATCGCGAGCGCGCTGTGCGCGAGCGTCACCGCATGGGCGTTCGCCGAAGGCGGCTTCATGCGGATCCAGGGCGTCGTGCTGACCAGCAATGCCGGCTCCGCGCGCGTGCTGCAGAAATGCGGCTACCGGTACGAAGGATTGCTGCGCGCATACCGGATGGTGCGCGGCATGCCGGGCGATTTCGCGCTGTACGCGCGCCTCGCGACCGACTGACGGGCCGACGCGACGCGCGACGCGCCGATCCGCACGCCGTCGACGCGAATGGACGACCCGCGGCGAATTCGCGACAATCGCCGTTCCCCGCCTCGACTCCTTCGCCATGAAAATCGCCGCGCTGTCCGACATCCACGGCAACCTCGCCGCGCTCGACGCGGTGCTCGACGACGTGCGCCGCCGCGGCGCCGACGTGATCGTCAACCTCGGCGACATCGTGTCGGGCGCGCTCCATCCTGCCGCAACGGCCGACCGCCTGATCGCGCTCGACCTGCCGACCATCAAGGGCAATCACGAACGGCAACTGCTGACCGGCGATCGCGACACGATGCGGCTGTCCGACCGCTGGGCGCACGACACGCTGCGCGACGACCATCGCGCATGGATCGCCGCGCTGCCCGAGCGCCTGACGCTCGGCGACGATGTACTGATGGTGCACGGCACGCCCGCCAGCGACCTCGTCTACTTCCTCGAAACGGTCACGCCCGACGGCTGCCGTGCGGCGACGCCCGATGAAATCGCGCAGCGCGCGGGCGACGAGACGGCCTCGCTGATTCTGTGCGGCCATACGCATGTGCCGCGCCTCGCGAAACTCGACGACGGCCGGCTGATCGTCAACCCGGGCAGTGTCGGGCTGCAAGCGTACGCGGACGATCTACCGCACCCGCACCGGATCGAAACGGGTTCGCCGCATGCGCGCTACGCGATGGTGTCGCGCACGCCGGCCGGCTGGCACGCCGAATTCCATGCGGTCGAATACGACTGGCATACGGCCGCCGCCACCGCGGCATCGCGCGGCCGCGACGACTGGACCGTCGCGCTGCGCACCGGCCGGTGCTGACGCATCGCCGCCTTCCATTCACCCGCTTCGTTCACCAGAAAGCCGATCCGTCATGCCCGTTCCGTCACAACTGCTGTTCCTGCCCGGCGCGTCGGGCAGCACCGCCTTCTGGCAACCGCTCGCGAGCCGCCTCGCGCATCCGGCCGAGCGTCGGATCGTCGGCTATCCGGGCTTCGGCGACACGCCGCGCGATCCGGCCGTCGACGACTTCGACGGTCTCGTGCGCCATGTGCTGAGCGCGATCGACCGGCCGACCGCCGTGATCGCGCAATCGATGGGCGGCGTGATCGCGATGCGCGCGGCACTCGAACGTGCACCGCTCGTCACGCACCTGGTGCTGACGGTCACGTCGGGCGGCCTCGACATGCAGGGGCTCGGCGCGCAGGACTGGCGCGCCGGCTTCGCGCAAGCGAACCCGCAATTGCCCGACTGGTTCCTGACGTTGCGCGCCGACCTGTCGCAGGGCATCGGCCGCATCGCGCAGCCGACGCTGCTGCTGTGGGGCGACGACGATCCGATCAGCCCGGTCGCGGCCGGCAAACGCCTGCTCGAACGGCTGCCCGATGCACGGCTGCACGTGGTGCCGGGCGGCCGGCACGATCTCGCGGCCGTGCATGCCGAAACGCTCGCGCCGCTCGTCGACGCGCATCTGCAGCGCGTGTGACGCAGCCCGCTTCGACCCAGAAGCCCGCGACGCGCTCGACGCCGCATCTCGGGGCGCCCCGTCAGGTCGCGTTCACCAGCGTCAACCGCGCTTCGAGTCCGCCGCCGTCCGGCCGGTTGCGCAACGTGAGCGTGCCGCCCATCGCGAGCGCAAGCTGCCGCGCGATCGCGAGGCCGAGCCCCGTGCCGCCCGTCTCGCGATTGCGCGACGTCTCCACGCGCCGGAACGGTTCGAACACCGCATCGAGCTGATCGTCCGGAATGCCCGGCCCGCGATCGAGCACCGCGATGACCGCGCCGCCGCCCGGCGCCGCCTGTACGTCGATCTCGGCCGCGCCCGCGAACTTCAGCGCGTTGTCGACGAGGTTGCCGACGATCCGGCGCAGCGCCTTCGGCCGCGTGACGAGCGCGAGCGGGCCGCCGCCATGCAGCGCGACGTCCTGCCCCGCATCCATGTAGTCGCACACGATGCTGTCGAGCAGCGCATCGAGATCGATGCGGCGCGCGGCCTCTTCCGTGCCGTGCAGCGTGCGCGCATACGCGACGCCTTCCTTCACCAGATGCTCCATCTCGAGCAGGTCCTGGCGCAGCTTCGCGCCCTGCGCGTCGTCGTCCATCACGTCGACGCGCAGCCGCATCCGCGTGATCGGCGTCTGCAGGTCGTGCGAGATCGACGCGAGGATCTGCATGCGCTCGGCCATGTACTGCGCGATGCGGTCCTGCATCGCGTTGAACGCCCTCGCGGCACGCGCGACTTCGGATGGCCCGTCCTCGTTCAGGCGTTCGCCCTTCAGATCGGGGCCGAGCGCGTCGGCCGCCTGCGCGAGCTGCTTCAGCGGCCGCGTCGCGAGCCGCACCGCGAGCCAGCAGCACCCGGCCAGCACCGCGAGCTGCAGCGCGAGCACGACGGGCAGCCAGCCCGACAGCGGCACCGTGGACATCGGGTGGATGTCGATCGTCAGTGGCGAGCCGTCGGTCAGGCGCAGATGCACCTGCAGATGCTCGCGATCGCCGGGGATCGCGTTCGCCGTCAGCGGATAGTCGCCGCCGATGCCGTCCGAGATCGAGCGCTCGACGCGCGCCGAGAGCCGCGCCTCCGGCGGCGTGCCCGTCTCGCCGGGCCCGAGGATGAACGCGTAGCTGCGCCGTGCGAGACGCGGCAGCCACGCGGCACGCTGGTCGGGCGGCAGGTGATCGAGCAGCGCGACCGAACTCGCGACCTCGCGTTCGATGTAGTCCATCATCAGGTTGGTGGTCGCCTGGTCGCGCTCGGTGACGGTGAGCCAGAACGACAGCGTCTGCGCGAGCGCGAGGCCCACGCACAGGATCAGCGCGAGCCGCGCGAACAGCGAGCGCGGCCAGTGCCACGGGGTGCGCGCGCTCATGCGTCGCCTTCGACCGCGGTCACCGCCGACGAGAACACGTAGCCCTCGTTGCGCAGCGTCTTGATGTAGCGCGGCTCGCGCGCGCCGTCGCGCAGGCGCTGGCGCAGCCGGCTCACGAGCAGGTCGATCGACCGGTCGAACGGATCGGACTGCCGGCCCTGCGTGAGGTTGAGCAACTGGTCGCGCGTCAGCACGCGCTGCGGATTGTCGAGGAACACGCGCAACAGCCGGTATTCGGCGCCGCTCAACGCGACCAGCGTGCCTTCGGCGTCGAGCAGGTGACGCCCCGTCGTGTCGAGCCGCCATTCGCCGAACGCGAGCATCGCGGCCGACTCCGTCACCTGCATGCCGGGCGGTAGCATGCGCGCGCGGCGCAGCACCGAGCGGATCCGCGCGAGCAGCTCGCGCACCGCGAACGGCTTTGCGAGATAGTCGTCGGCGCCCATCTCCAGACCGATGATGCGGTCGGTTTCCTCGCCACGCGCGGTCAGCATCAGCACCGGCACCGTCCGGAACTTGCCCGCGCGCAGATCGCGGCACAGCGTGAGGCCGTCCTCGCCGGGCATCATCAGGTCGAGCACGATCAGGTCGGGCGCGCCGTCGTCGAGCGCGTTGCGCATCTCGCGGCCGTTCGCGGCGAGCGACACGCGCATGCCGTTCTTCTCCAGGTAGTCCGCGATCAGTTCGCGGATCGCGCGATCGTCGTCGACGATCAGTACGTGGTCGATCTTGTCCATGGGCGGTGTCGTTGGCGTGATGTTCCGGCTGGCGATGTCCGCTTTTATACCCCACCGCGGGCACCCGTTTGTATCCCAATGTATCGCGCCGCCGTGACGACACACAACATTGCACACGCGCGGCTTGCCGGACACATCGCAGATACGTCGGCGCGGCCCAATGAGGGCTGTCGAAACCTGTCCGGCCGCCGCCCCCGCGCGGCGGCCGGCCGAACCGGAGAACCGCCATGCCGACCAGACTCAAGACCGCCGCCCTCGTGATCGCCCTCGCCGCCACGGCCGGGCTCGCCGCGTTCGCCGGCACCCGCGACGACGCGGGCATGCCCGCCTCGCTGGCCGGCACGCCGGCGCCCGACTTCACCGGCATCGAGCGCTGGCACAACAGCGCGCCGCTCAAGCTCGACCAGCTGCGCGGCAAGGTCGTGCTGGTCGATTTCTGGACGTACTCGTGCATCAACTGCATTCATACGATTCCGTACGTGAACGACTGGTACCGGAAGTATCGCGACCAGGGGCTCGTCGTGGTCGGCGTTCATACGCCCGAGTATCCGTTCGAACGCGATGCGAAGAACGTCGCCGATGCGGTCAAGCGCTTCGGCATCCAGTATCCGGTCGCGCAGGACAACCGTTACGACACGTGGCGCGCGTACGGCAACCAGTACTGGCCCGCGCTGTACCTGATCGACGCGAACGGCAAGGTCGTCTATACGCGGTATGGCGAGGGCGGGTATGACAAGACGGAAGCGGCGATTCGGGGGGCGCTGGCGCAGGCGGGGGAAGTGGCGAAGGGCGCGACGCGTACGCAGTAGCGTGCGCCGGCGGGGGCGCCACATGCGCCCCCGTGCGATTCACCGTGACTCACCTGCGCTTCGCGTCGGCTTCCGCCAGCATCGCCTCCCCGATCGCGAGATTCCCGTCCGCGATCAGCGCGTCGCCCGCGCCGCGAATATCGCCGACCGCCTTGTTCTGCCCGAGCTTGCGCTTGCCGACGAGCCGCGTGATCTCGATCTGCAGCCCGACGATCGACTGCAGCATCGTGTCGAGATAGTCCTTCGGCGCGTCGGCCATCTTCCACGGCGCCGGCTGCGACGCCTCGTGCGTGCGCGTCAGCCGCGCGACCACGCCGCGCACGAACTTCTCGTCGTCGCGCACGGTGATGCGGCCGTGCGCATGCACGACCACGTAGTTCCACGTCGGCACCTGCCGATGCGCGACGTGCTTGCTCGGGTACCAGTTCGGCGAGATGTACGCGTCGCCGGCGCGGAAGATCACGAGCACCTCGTCGCCGTCCGCGACGTCCTGCCAGACCGGATTCGCGCGCGCGACGTGCGCATGCAATTCGCCGAGGCCGCCGTCGCCCGGCAGCAGTTCGAACGGAAGGTGGTTCGCGTCGAGCCCGCTGTTCCCGCGCGTGACCAGGGTGCCGAACGGATGCTGGACGATCAGTTCGCGCAGCACGTCGGGACGGGATTCGGCGAAATCGGCGGGGACATACATGGCGGCTCCACGGTCGGACAGGGTTGGGAGGGAACGGGTCGGAACCGGCCCGTCATGCCCCGATTGTGATCGCTAACTGGTTTATGCTGTAGAGCCGGTTTAGAACATTTTCAGCAGACCAGAATCATGGCCAGGACCGCCCGGATCGTCGAAATCCCGTCGCTCGGCGCGCTCGAGCGCGCGGCAGGCGACCTGAGCCGCCAGCTCGCGCAGGCGCTGCGGGACGCGGTGCGCCGCGGCGACGTGCTGCCCGGCGACACGCTGCCGTCCACGCGGCTGCTGGCGGCATCGCTCCAGGTCGCGCGCGGCACCGTCGTCGACGCGTATGCGCAACTCGTCGCCGAAGGCTTTCTGGAGTCGCGCGGCGGCGCCGGCACGCGGGTCGCGAACGCGCTGGCCGAGCCGTCGCCGCCGGCTGGCGCACCGCCCGCCGCCCGCCAGCGCGCCGCCCATGCCGGCCTGCCCGAACCGGCCGCGACGTTTGCGCGGATCGCCCGCGAATTCCGTCCGCTGCCGGCCGCGCCGTTCGCGATCTCGGTGCCGGTCGGGCTCACCGCGCCCGACGAGATCTGGCGCCGGCTCGGCAACCGCCTGCGCGCCCGCGGCGCCGGCGCGCCGTCAGGTTATGCGGATCCGCAAGGCGCGCTGCCGCTGCGCGAAGCGATCGCCGATTACGTGCGCCGCTCGCGCTCGGTGCGCTGCAGCGCCGAGCAGGTCGTCATCACGAGCGGCACGCAACAGGGCCTACACCTCGCGAGCCAGATCCTGCTCGGCCCGAACGATCGCGCGTGGGTCGAGAATCCCGCCTATCGCGGCATCACCGCGCTGCTCGAGAGCACCGGGCGGCGCGACGCGATGGTCCGCGTGCCGGTCGACGCGGACGGCATCGACGTCGAGGCCGGCATCCGTCTCGCGCCGGACGCGCGCGCGGCGTTCGTCACGCCGTCGCACCAGTATCCGCTCGGGATGCCGATGAGCATGGCGCGCCGCAACGCGCTGCTCGGCTGGGCGCGCGCACATCGCGCATGGGTGGTCGAGGACGACTACGACAGCGAGCTGCGCTACGAAGGCTATCCGTTCCCGTCGCTGCAAGGCCTGGATCCGGAACACGTGATCTATCTCGGCACGTTCAGCAAGATCCTGTTCCCGTCGCTGCGGCTCGGCTACGTGATCGCGCCCGCCGAGCTCGTGCCCGCGTTCTGCGGCGCGCGCGTGCTGATGGATCGCCACGCGCCGACCGCCGATCAGCACGTGCTCGCCGCCTTCATCGCGGAAGGCCATCTCGACCGCCACATCCGCCGCGTGCGCGGCGTCTACGCGGAACAGCGCGCGCTGCTGATCGACACGCTCGGCGCGCGGCTGCCGCGCGAGCGCGCCTGGGTGCAGCCGGGCGATCAGGGGATGCACGTCGTGCTGTGGCTCGCGGAGGGGATCGACGATCTCGACGTGGTGGCGCGCGCCGCGCAGGCGGGCGTGGCCGTGCGCGCGGTGTCGCCGATGTTCGCGCCGGGCACCGCGCGTCCGGGCCTCGTGCTCGGCTTCGGCGGGTTCGATCGCGCACGGATGGAAGCGGCCGCGCAGCGGCTCGCGGACGTGGTCGGCGAAGCCGCCGGCGTCGATTCGTCGGATGAATTGCGGCGGCGCACGCGACCAAAGGTTGTCCGCGGGCAACAAACGTAATCGTCTGTAACGCCTGCAGGAAAACCGGCGTTTTGGCCACAGGTGACGCTGCGCGGTTTGCTAGGATCGCGCCTTTTCCGCTCGCGCTCCTGCCGCCGTGAATCGCTTCGTGCCGTATCTTCGAGATCTGTGGCTTCGCTGCCGTACCGGCGCCCGCGCGCTCGGCGCCGGCGCGTGGCATCGCCTGCGCCATCCGACGCGCCGCGGCGTCGCGCTGACGCTCGCCGCGATCCCCGTGCTCGGCCTGCTGGTCCTGCTCGCGTTCGTGCCGTTCACGCCGAGCATCGGCGACATCCGCAAGGCGCGCATCGACCGTCCGGCGCGCGTGCTGTCGGCCGACGGCCAGCTGATCGCCGAGTTCCGGCCCGTGAACCGCGAATGGGTGCCGCTCAAGCAGATCTCGCCGCACATGGTCGATGCGCTGATCGCGACCGAGGACCACCGCTTCTACGCACATCACGGCATCGACTGGCGCCGCACGCTCGCGGCGGGGCTACATACATTCTCGGGCAGCCGCCAGGGCGGCTCGACGATCACGCAGCAGCTCGCCCGCAACCTGTATCCGGACGAAGTCGGCCGCGCGCCGACGCTCACGCGCAAGGTGAAGGAGCTGATCACCGCGTTCAAGATCGAGGCGGTGTACAGCAAGGACGAGATTCTCGAGACTTACCTGAACACCGTGCCGTTCCTGTACAACGCGTACGGCGTCGAAATGGCCGCGCGCACCTATTTCGGCAAATCGGCGGACCAGCTCGACATCGTCGAAAGCGCGACGCTCGTCGGGATGCTGAAGGGCAACAGCTACTACAACCCGGTGCTGAATCCGGAGCGCGCGGTCCAGCGCCGCAACATCGTGCTCGCGCGGATGGCGGCCATGGGCATGCTGTCGCCGCGGCAGCTCGCGCAGTTGCAGCGCCGGCCGCTGCGCGTCGACTTCGAGCCGCAAACCGCGCAACCCGGCCCCGCCCCGCACTTCGCGGTGCAGCTGCGCAAGTGGCTGATCGCCTGGGCCGACCGCAACAACTACGACCTCTACTCGGACGGCCTCGTCGTGCGCACGACGCTCGATGCGCAGCTGCAGGACATGGCGACGCAAGCGCTGACGCAGCAAACCGATCGCCTGCAGGCGATCGCCGATGACGCGTGGCACAACCCGTCCGGCTGCGGGCTGCGCAATGACCTGTTCCGCGGCTTCATCCGGCAGACGCCCGACTATCGCGACGCGCGCGCCGCCGGGCTCGCCGACGCGGCGGCGCTGAAGCAGCTCGGCGCGAATCGCGCGTTCGTGCGCGCGTTGTGCGAGCGCAAGACGCAGGTACAGGCCGGCTTCGTCGCGCTCGATCCGCGCAACGGCGCGATTCGCGCGTGGGTCGGCAGCCCCGATTTCGGCAACGAGCCGTTCGATCACGTCGTGCAGGCGCGGCGCCAGCCGGGCTCGACGTTCAAGCCGTTCGTCTATGGCGCCGCGTTCGCGGACGGCATGCGGCCGGACGATACGTTCGTCGATCGCCCGGTGGCGATTCCGATCGGCGCGCACGCGGTGTGGCGCCCGACCGATGCCGAACCGCCGACGGACGCGCCGATGACGCTGCGCGACGCGCTCGCCCTGTCGCGCAATCGCATCACCGCGCAGGTGATGCAGCGCGAAGGCGCGGCCAGGGTCGCACAGCTCGCACGTGCGATGGGCGTGCGCGAAAGCCCGCTCGACGCGGTGCCGTCGCTCGCGCTCGGTACGAGCCCCGTCACGCTGAAGGAAATGGTGTCCGCGTACGGGACGATCGCGAACCGCGGCGTGTACGTCGCGCCGCAGATGATCACGCGCATCGAGGATCGCGACGGCAAGGTGCTCGCCGCGTTCGGCAGCGCGCCGCCCGAACGCGCGATGCCGGTGGCCGCGGCACAGACGCTGGTCGACGTGATGCGCGGCGTCGTCGATTACGGGACCGGTGCCGACATCCGCTCGCGCTACGGGATTCGCATCGACGTCGCGGGCAAGACCGGCACGACGCAGGACAACACGGACGGCTGGTTCATCCTGATGCATCCGCAACTGGTGGCCGGCGCGTGGGTCGGCTTCGACGACGGCAACGTGACGCTGCGCAGCGACTATTGGGGCGCGGGCGCGCACAGCGCGCTGCCGATCGTCGGCTCGTTCTACGATGCGGCGCTGCGTGCGCGTGCGATCGACCCGCATGTGCAGTTCTCGCCCGACTTCCGGCCGCGCAGCGCGCCGGCGCCGGCACCGAGGCGGCGTCCGCATCCGGGCCTGTTCGACTGGCTGAAGATTTTCCGCTGAGTGCGGCACGACTAAGACGCTTCGTCCACCTGGACGAAGCGATCCCGGCCCGCACCGCGCATCATCGACGCAGCCCGTCCATCGATGCCGGAGGCCGCATGACCCACAGCGCTGTCCAAATCGCGAACCTGCTGTACCGGTACGCGGAGCTGCTCGACGCCGGCGACCTGCCGGGGATGGCCGCGCTGTTCCGGCATGCGCAGATCAAGGTCGAGGAAGCGGCGCCGACGATCAGCGCCGATGAATTGCTCGCGCTGTTCGACGCGCGCGTGAAGCGCTACGCGTGCGGCACGCCGCGCACGAAGCATGTAATCACGAATCCGCTCATCGAGATCGACGAAGCCGCGCATCGCGCGACGGCTCGCTCGTACTACACGGTGCTGCAGGCCGTCGACGGCCTTGCGCTGCAGCCGATCGCGGCGGGCCGCTATCACGACGCGTTCGAGCGCGTCGACGGCGCATGGCGTTTCGCGTTCCGCGACTACACGCTGTTCGATTTCGCGGGCGACCTGCGTCGCCACCTGAACGATGCGCCGGCCGCTTGACGCGCCGGCCGGCGAACACGGCCGGCAACGCGCTCAGGCCGCCGCGAGCGTCGCGGCCAGTGCGTCGAACTGCGGCGCCCACGCCGCGCGGCCTTCGTCGCGCCGGCGGACCGGCTGTCGTCAGTCCGCCGTGTCGCCGCTCTTCGGCAGCTTCGACCATGCGTTGCGTCCCGGCGCCGGCGACCATGCCGGACGTGTCTTGCGCGCGCTGTCGATCACGACCAGGTAGCGCCCGGCGATCGGCGTGACGTCGCGATCGCGGCGCAGCACCCACAACGACTTGCCGTCCTCGACGCGCGCCTCGTAGTCGTCGTCGAGGATGCCGTGCTGGTCCAGGAACGCATTCAGCGAAGCAGGAATCCGCACGCAGCCTTTCGAGTGCCGGATGCCGAGCAGCGGTTCGAGGCGATCGGGATCGGTCGCGTGCATCTGGAAGCGCATCGGCGACTTGCCGCCCTTGCCCCAGCCGCGCTCGCCGTCCACCCAGCCGAAGTCGTAGATGCGCATGTCGCGCTTGCCGTAGCCGCGAATACCGTTGTCGTTCGTCGTGCCTTCCGCGCGGAAGTCCATGTTGTCGGGCGAGTGGTGGAACACGCCGAGCGGCGTCAGGAAGTGATCGTATTTGCCGGGCCAGCCGGTGCCGACCGGCGACGCGCCGATCATCAGCCACGCATTGGTCGGCGTCGCGCGGAAGTAGATGAACAGCGCCTGCACGTTCGGCGCGCGGTCGACGATCGCGACGTATTCGCCGGCCAGGTCGCCGAGGTCCGCATCGGCGAGCGCCTGCTGAAGGCGGACGCCATACGCGCGCTGCTCGCTCGCGGGCACGTTCAGGCGTCGCGTGACTTCCTGCGTGAAGCGCTTGCGCATGTCGATCGCACGCGCGGTTGCGCTCTTCGCTTCGTCGGCCGACAGCGGCGGGTGCCGGCGCGGCGGCGTCGGTGCGGGTGCTTCGGCCTCGCTTGCCGGCGTGCCGGATGCTGCCGATGCAGGCGACGCTGCCGATGCCGCGGATGCTGCCGATGCGGCGGAAGCCGGGGATGCCCCGCTGGCGGGCGACGCATGATGCGCGGCGGATGCCGCGGATGACGGAGCGACTCCGGACGACACATGCGCCGGCGAAGCCGGATGCGCGGCCGAAGCCGTGGATGACGACGCGACGCCCGACGACACATGCGCCGGCGAAGCCGAACGCGCGGCCGAAGCCGCGGATGACGACGCGACGCCCGACGACACATGCGCCGGCGAAGCCGAATGCGCGGCCGAAGCCGTTGATGAGGATGACGTAGCAGTTGCCGACGGCACGTCGGACGCGGCAAAGGCGGGCCGCGCGACAAGCACGGAGATCGGGAGAACGGCCGCGAGCCACACATGGGTGGCGACCGCGAGAGTACGGCAACGCGGCTTGTACAACCGCCGCGTCAGGTCGGAGAGCATCATGCGATCGAAACCATCGGCCGAACCGGCCGCCGCACGTTGCGAACGGCGCATCTCCCGCGCGAGCCATCGACACGCCGGCCGCACGCATGTGCCCGGCGCCGACGCCTCTTCGCGGTGGAGTCGTTCGCAGTACAACGCGTTCGGTCCAATGGCGGCTAATGAGTCGTCAGGTCTTTCATTCTACCCGCGCGGACACGAATCGGCAGGGCCGCTTCCCCGGTTTCGCCGCGGTTTTGCGCTTCGTCACACTTTGTTTCAACTCATTGCCGCTTGATGCGCCGCTGCACGGCAGGTTGCTTCGCCGGGCGTGTCCGGCAATACAAAACCGAAACGCCCGGAAATTCACTCGCATGCTGCATACGACACGCGAGCGCGCAACCCCCGTCTACTTCGAAATGGTTTCGAGCGCGATGCCCCTGGTACGCGGCCCCATGAACCCGATCGCGGCCATCACGATCACCATCGCGCCGGCGATGAACGCGAACACGCCGAACGTGCCGAAACCCTTCAGCACGGCCGCGATCACGAACGACGAGAAGATCGCCGAGAAGCGGCTCCACGAGTAGACGAAGCCCACCGCGCGCGCGCGGATCGACGTCGGGAACAGCTCGGCCTGATACGCGTGGAAGCTGTACGACATGATGTTGCTCGCGAGCGTGAGGCCGATGCCGAGCACGATCAGGAACGCGCCCACCGTCGTCTGGCTGAACAGCAGCCCGCAGACGACGATCGCCGCCGCCATCGCGACGATCACCGACTTGCGCTCGAAGCGGTCGGCGATCACGAGGCCGATCAGCGGGCCGAGCGGCGCCGCGAGCGCGATCACGCTCGAATACATGAGACTCGACGTGATCGTGATGCCCTGCTTGATCAGCAGCGTCGGCACCCAGTTCGCGAAGCCGTAGAAGCCGACCGTCTGGAACACGTTGAAGATCGTCATCATGATCGTGCGGCTGCGATACGGCGGCACCCACATGTCGCGGAAGCTGCCGCGCGGCGGCACCGGCTCGGCCGGCGCGGGCGGCGGCAGCGGCCGGCCGTATTCGGCTTCGACCTTCGCCTCGAGCGCGCGCATGATGCGGTCGGCTTCGTCGACGCGGCCCTGCTGCGCGAGCCAGCGCGGGCTTTCCGGCAATTCGCGGCGAATCCACCACACGAACAGCGCGCCGTGCGCGCCGATCAGCACGACCCAGCGCCAGCCGTCGAGGCCGAACGGTGCGTGCGGCACGAGCAGGTACGCGAGGAACGCGACCACCGGCACCGCGACGAACCCGACCGCCTGCTCGCACGCGAACGCGCGGCCGCGGATCTGCTTCGGCACGAGTTCGGAGATGTACGTGCCGATCGTCACCATCTCGACGCCGAGCCCTAGGCCGACGACGAAACGCCAGAAGTTCAGCCCGCCTGCCGTGTCCTGGAACGCCATCACGACGTTGGCGGCCGTGTACCACAGCAGCGACCACGTGAAGATCGCGCGGCGGCCGAAGCGGTCCGCGAGGAAGCCGCATGCGATCGTGCCGATGAAGAGGCCGGAGAACAGCGCGGCGATGAAACTCGCGACGCCCGTGGTGCCGAACAGGCCGTGCGTCGTCGCGGACAGGATCCCGCTTTTCACGAGGCCCGGCGCAACGTAGCCGCTGTACAGCAGATCGTAGAGTTCGAAGAAGAAGCCGAGGCTCAGCAGCACGACGAGCTTCCAGACGCTGCGGGTCGGCGGCAGGCGGTCGAGGCGGGCTGAAATCGAGCCGGCGTCGATGGAAGAGGACGAGGTGGCTGCCTGGGGAAAGCTGTCCGTTGAGACCATCTGGGTCGTGTCTCCTGATCGTGTCGTGTGTTGTTGTCCGGCGGCCGATCGGCCCGGCCGCCGTCGGGCGATTCGTCGCATTGTACCGGCACGCCGCGCGCGCCGCGTCGCGTGGCGAACCGGTTCCGACACCCCACTTTCGCGCCGGACCATGTGTAACTTGCGTAACCGTCTGTCGAATCCGTAAGGTTCGAAGGCATCGCGATCGTCTGCCACTCGCGCGCATCCGAAACCGGCACGGCCCCGTCTGCAAGGGGCTGCCGGGCCGTCGCGCGCTCGCGCCGGCACCGCGAGACACGCCAGGCAACGTGCGCAACCGGCAGCGCCGCCGCCGCCACGCCCCGGTAACATGCTACCGGGCCAACTCCCGGCTTCCGGGCGCCTTTCGGCACCCGGCATTGTCGGCAAAACGTAAGCATTCCATGTTCATACAACGACTCTCCACGTACGCACGCCGGATCGCGCTGTTCGCACTGCTGCAGTTCGCGGCGATCGCGACCGCGTCGGCGTTTCCGACGGCTGCGTCCGCACCGGGCGCGAGCGGCGTCGGCGTCCCCGTGCCGACCATTTCGCTGAACGACGCGGTTGCGCGGCTCAAGCAGATGCAGGTGCAACAGGACCGCATCAAGCAGCAGACATCGAACGCGACCAACAGCAAGGAGCTCGACGAGCTCGGCGACGCGACCCAGGAACTGAGCGCCGACGTCGACAAGCTGCAGAGCCAGCTCGCGCCGCAGCGCACGCAAGTCCAGGCGCAGCTCGACGTCCTCGGCCCGCCGCCGGCGCCGGGCGCATCGCCCGAAACACCTGCCGTCGAACAGCAGCGGGAGACGCTGAACGCGCGCAAGGCGCAGATCGACGCGGCGCTGAAACAGGCCGCCGACCAGAAGACCAACCTCGCGAACCTGAACGACCAGTTCGCGAAGCTGCACCGCAGCCTGCTGAAGAACCAGCTCGCGTTCCGTTCGGGCAGCATCTTCGGCGCGCAGTTCTGGCTGCCGCTGTTCCACCTGTCGCCGGACGACGTCCAGCGGCTCGAGGACTTCAACGACGAACTGCGCGACATGCTGCGCTCGTCCTGGACACCCGGCCAGCGCGCCATCACCACGCTGCTGCTGATCGCCGCGCTCGCTGCCTGGCTCGGCGGCCGCCGCGTCGTCGAACGCGGGCTCGCGTGGTTCTGCCTGAACCGCCTGCCGCCCACCCGGCTGCGCCGCAGCGCGCTGGCGCTGGCGACGGCGTTCTCGACACTGCTCGCGACCGCGGTCGCCGTACAGATCCTCTATCTCGCGCTCGCCCGCCACTCCGAACTCACGTCTTCGATGACCGATCTGTGGGACCAGTTCGCGAAGCTCGCCGTGACCTGCGCGCTGATCGCCGGCCTCGGCCGCGCGCTGCTCTGCACGAAGCATCCGTCATGGCGGCTGCCGGCGCTCGCCGATCCCGTCGCGCTCGCGATGAAGCCGTTCCCCGGCGTGCTGGCCGCGCTGCTGCTGATGTCCGGCACGCTCGAGTCGATCAACCGGATCGTCGATACCAGCCTGTCCGTCACGCTGTTCGGCCGCGGCATCGTCTCGCTCGTCGTCGCGCTGACCGTCGGCGCGTCGATCCTGCGCGCGAATCGCGTCCGCACCGCGCTGGCGGCATCCGGCGAGGCGCCCGAGCAACGCTCGACGCTCGCCGGGCTGATTCACGCCGGCGTCACGCTGGCGATCGTCGTGTCGCTGGTCGCGCTGCTGATCGGCTACATCACGGTCGCGCGCTTCATCACGTACGAGCTCGTCTGGTTCGAGATCGTGGTGTGCAGCGTCTACATCCTGACGCAGCTGACGCGCGACGCGAGCGAAAGCCTGTTCTCCGCGAACCTGTCGACCGGCAAGCAGATCAAGCACCTGTTCGCGCTCGACGACCGGCATCTCGACCAGGCCCACACCGTCGTGTCCGGCCTCGGCACGAGCCTGCTGATGCTGATCGCGGCGATCGCGCTGCTGACGGGCGGCTTCGGCACGACGCCGAGCGACCTGCTCGACAGCGCGGTCGCGATGATCGGCGGCCAGCGGCTGCAGAGCCTGAACATCATGCCCGACCGGATCCTCAACGCGGTGATCGGGTTCGCGATCGGCTTCTACCTGCTGCGCTCGGTGCGCCGCTGGCTCGACGGCGAGTTCATGCCGGCGCTCGGCATGGACGCGGGGATGCGCGTGTCGCTGATCACGCTGTTCACCAACGTCGGCTACGTGCTGCTCGTGCTGATGACGCTGGGGCTGCTCGGCGTCAGGTGGAGCAACCTCGCGTGGATCGTCAGCGCGCTGTCGGTCGGTATCGGTTTCGGCCTGCAGGAGATCGTGAAGAACTTCGTGTCGGGGCTGATCCTGCTGACCGAGCGGCCGGTGAAGGTGGGCGACATGGTCAGCATCGCGGGCGTCGAAGGCGACATCCGCCGCATCAACGTGCGCGCGACCGAGATCCAGCTCAGCGACCGCTCGACCGTCATCGTGCCGAACTCGCAACTGATCTCGCAGAACGTGCGCAACGTGACGATGGGCAACAGCACGCAGGGCGTCGCGACGCTGATGCTCACGTTCCCGCTGAACACCGACCCCGAGCAGGTGCGCGACCTGCTGCTCGACGCGTATCGCGAGCACCCGGCGATTCTCGACAAGCCGGCGCCGTCGGTCACGTTCAGCCAGCTCGCGCCGGACGGGATCACGCTGAGCGTCACGGGCTACGTGGCGAGCCCGCGGATCGCCAGCTCGACGAAGAGCGACCTGCTGTTCGAGATCCTCAAGCAGTTGCGGGCGGCGCAGATCACGCTGTCGACGCCGCAGATGCTGGTCGTGCAGAACATGCCGGCAAGCGACGCTTCCGCCCCGCACGAGTAAGCGATCGAGCGGGCATGCGCCGATCGGGCATCGGCGCGCACGCATCGCCGCAAGCGACAAGGGCCGGTTACCGCTTTCGCGGCAACCGGCCCTTGTCATTCGATCGATTCGACCGTCGCGGCGCCCTCCCGGACGCGCTCCGTCAGACGTCGAACTTCACGCCCTGCGCCAGCGGCAACTGACGGCTGTAGTTGATCGTGTTCGTCGCCCGGCGCATATACGCCTTCCACGCATCCGAACCCGACTCGCGGCCGCCGCCCGTTTCCTTCTCGCCGCCGAACGCGCCGCCGATCTCCGCGCCGCTCGTGCCGATGTTCACGTTGACGATCCCGCAGTCGCTGCCCGCTGCCGACATGAACTGCTCGGCCTCGCGCATGTCGTTCGTGAAGATCGCCGACGACAGGCCTTGCGGCACCGCGTTGTGCAGTTCGATCGCATCGTCGAAGTTGTCGTAGACCATCACGTACAGGATCGGCGCGAACGTCTCGCGCTCGACCACGGCCGATTGCTTCGGCATCCGTACGATGGCCGGGCGCACGTAGTACGCATCCGCGTGACCGACGTCGACGCGCTCGCCGCCCTTCACCTCGCCGCCCTGCTCGCGTGCGTCGCCCAGCGCCTTCTGCATCGCATCGAACGACGCGCGATCGACCAGCGGGCCGACCAGCGTGCCTTCTTCAAGCGGGTTGCCGACCTTCACCGACGCGTAGGCCTTCTCGATGCGCGGCAGCAATTGCTCGACCAGGCTGCGATGCACGATCAGGCGGCGCAGCGTCGTGCAGCGCTGGCCGGCCGTGCCGACCGCCGCGAACGTAACTGCACGCACGACGAGATCCAGATCCGCGCTCGGCGCGACGATCATCCCGTTGTTGCCGCCGAGTTCGAGGATGCCGCGCGCGAGACGCTGGCTCAGCACCTTCGCGACTTCCTGGCCCATCCGCACGCTGCCCGTCGCGCTGACGACCGGCACCTTCTTCGACGCCGTCAGCACCTCGCCGACATCGCGCATGCCGAGCACCAGCTGGCTCAGCTCCGCCGGCGCGACACCCGGATGCGTCTTGTCGAATTCGCGGATCGCCTTCTGGAGCAGCACGTGGCACGCGATTGCCGTGAGTGGCGTCTTCTCGGACGGCTTCCACACGACCGAATCGCCGCACACGAACGCCAGCGCGGCATTCCACGCCCACACCGCGACCGGGAAGTTGAACGCCGAGATCACGCCGCACACGCCGATCGGGTGCCACGTTTCCATCATCCGGTGGCCCGGGCGCTCGGACGCGATCGTCAGGCCGTAAAGCTGGCGCGACAGGCCGACCGCGAAATCGCAGATGTCGATCATTTCCTGCACTTCGCCAAGGCCTTCCGACGTGATCTTGCCGGCCTCGAGCGTGACGAGGCGGCCGAGCTCGGCCTTGTGCTCGCGCAGCACGTTGCCGAACACGCGCACGAGCTCGCCGCGCACCGGCGCCGGCACCGTGCGCCACTTGAGGAATGCGTCGTGCGCGGCGTCGATCTTGCGCTCGGCGTCGGCGGGCGAGTCGACCGCCAGCGTCGCGAGCGTCGCGCCGTCGAGCGGCGAACGCGCGGTCAGCGCATTGCCTTTCCACTGGGCGAGATCGATGTCGAGCGCAGCAAGAATGTCGTTGAATTGCATCACTTCCTCTTCAGGGACAGATTGATCGGTGCGGCGGCGACGCCGCCCGCGTGATTCGATTGGAGCGCGTTCGTGCGCCCTGTGCAAGCGGATGCGCAGCTCGGCAGGCCCGGTGCGCCGCACGGCGCATCGCGCAGCGCCGCCGCCGGAAACCCGGCCGGGCGGCGCGCCCCCGCCTCGCGAGGCACGATCCATGAGACACATTGTCGATGGCCACAAGTCCGGCCGCTATTGATATTAACTCACGACTTCATTCCCAAAACGCAACAACCCAGCGGGACGAATCCGCCCGCTTCGGCACCGGCATGGGACGTATCCAAGGCCGATGGCCGGGCCGCCGGGGCGGTTTCGATGCGCGGCAAGTTGATGACAAAGTTGCATCACCCTGTGCGGAAATATCGTTTGCGGCGCTTGCGGCCGGCACCCACAATCGGGGCGGCGTCGAGGTGCACCGCACCCGGAGCGCCGACGGCCGCCCAACGGGCGGCCGACGACAGACGAAGGCAACACGCGTCGCGGCCCGGCGGTCCCGGTCGATCCGGACCAGCCCCGCGAAGCAGCGCCGCCGCCCGGCCGGCGGCCGGCAACGCGCCGCCCTTCGTAACCAAAAAACAATCCCGGAGACAGCGCCCAGCACCCGCCATGCATTCAGATGCCCGCCCCGACTCGCCCCGTCCGTCCGGCTCGCCGCCCGCGCAGCCGTCCCTCCACCGCAGCCTGCAGGCGCGCCATCTGCGGATGATCGCGATCGGCGGCTCGATCGGCACCGGCCTGTTCGTCGCGTCCGGCGCGTCGATCTCGCAGGCCGGCCCCGGCGGCGCGCTGGTCGCGTACATGCTGATCGGCCTGATGGTCTATTTCCTGATGACGAGCCTCGGCGAAATGGCCGCGTTCATGCCGGTGTCGGGCTCGTTCGCGACCTACGGCGCGAAATTCGTCGACGAAGGCTTCGGCTTCGCACTCGGCTGGAACTACTGGTACAGCTGGGCCGTGACGCTCGCGGTGGAACTCGTCGCCGCGCAGCTCGTGATGCACTACTGGTTCCCGCACGTGCCGGGCGTCTGGTGGAGCGCGATCTTCCTCACCTTGATCTTCGCGCTCAACGCGCTGTCGGTGCGCGGCTTCGGCGAAGCCGAATACTGGTTCGCGCTGATCAAGGTGCTGACGGTGCTCGCGTTCGTCGGCGTCGGCCTGCTGATGATCTTCGGGATCATGCAGGGCGGCCCGAGCGCGGGCTGGGGCAACTTCACGATCGGCGACGCGCCGTTCGCGGGCGGGTGGGCCACGATGCTCGGCGTCGCGATGATCGCGGGCTTCTCGTTCCAGGGCACCGAAATGATCGGCGTCGCGGCCGGCGAATCGGAGAACCCGCGCACGACGATCCCGCGCGCGGTCAGCCAGATCTTCTGGCGCATCCTGCTCTTCTACGTGTTCGCGATCTTCGTGATCGGCGTGCTGATTCCGTACACCGACCCGAGCCTGCTGAAGAGCGACGTGACCGACGTCGGCGTGAGCCCGTTTACGCTCGTGTTCCGCCACGCGGGCCTCGCGTTCGCGGCCGGCGTGATGAACGCGGTGATCCTGACGGCCGTGCTGTCGGCCGGCAACTCGGGCATGTACGCGTCGACCCGGATGCTCTACAACCTCGCGGTCGAGGGCCGCGCGCCGAAGCTGTTCGCGAAGCTGTCGCCGGGCGGCGTGCCGCGCAACGCGCTGTACGCGACGACCGCCGTCGGCGCGCTGTGCTTCCTCACGTCGCTGTATGGCGATAAGACCGTCTACCTGTGGCTGCTGAACACGTCGGGCATGGCCGGCTTCATCACCTGGCTCGGCATCGCGGTCAGCCACTACCGGTTCCGCAAGGGCTTCCTGAAGCAGGGCTACCGGCTCGACCAGCTGCCGTACCGGTCGAAGTGGTTCCCGTTCGGGCCGCTGTTCGCGTTCGCGCTGTGCGCGATCGTCGCGCTCGGCCAGGACTACCAGGCGTTCCTCGCCGACAGGATCGACTGGGCCGGCATCGCCGCGACCTACATCGGCCTGCCGTTCTTCCTCGCGATCTGGCTCGGCTACGCGCTGGTGCGCAAATGCCGCCTCGTCCGCTACGAGGACATGGAGATCGCGCCGTGGATCGAGCGCAACGCGGCGCCCGACGCCACGGTCAAGACCGACGCCGGTTATCCGGCCTACATCGCCGCTCCGGTCAACCCGACGCCGGGCGCATGATGCCCGGCCGCGCGCCAGCCGCCGCCCGACCGCGGCGGCCGGTGCGCTGAACACCCCATTCGACGCGGCGCGCGCGTTCAGGCAAGATCGACGCGCGCCGTCCGTTTTTCCGTCGTCACGAGTCATCGAAAACGCATGCAGAACTTCTACGAAGCCACCGTTACCCGCCAGCCCTACCCGCAACTGACCGGCACGATCGACACGCAGGTCTGCATCGTCGGCGGCGGCCTCGCCGGCCTGTGCACGGCGCTCGGCCTCGTCGAGCGCGGCGTGCGGGATGTCGTCGTGCTCGACGGCGAACGGGTCGGCTTCGGCGCGTCCGGCCGCAACGGCGGCTTCGTGTTCGGCGGCTACAGCCTCGACAACGCGGACCTGCTGCGCACGCTCGGCCGCGACGAAGGCCGCCGCCTGTACCGGCTCACCGTCGATGCGGTCGACCTGATCCGCGCGCGGATTGCCCGCTACGGCATCGACTGCGACATCGTCGACGAGGGCGTGATGCTCGCCAACTGGTTCGACGATCCGTCGCGGCTCGATGGCGTGCGCACGCTGATGAAGCAGGAATTCGACGTCGACTGGGAACCGGTTGCGACCGACGCGCTGCGCGCGCGGCTGAAGACGCAGCGCTATTACGGCGGCCTGTTCGAGCCGAACGCGTTCCACTTCCATCCGCTCAAGTACGTGCTCGGCGTCGCGGCGGCCGCCTCGCGCGGCGGCGCACGCGTGTACGAACGCTCGGCCGCGCTCGGCATCGCGCGCGAGGGCGCCGGCTACGTCGTGCGCACGGCGCAGGGCACGGTGCGCGCGAAGGACGTCGTGTTCGCCGGCGGCGGCTATGCGCGCGGCGTGTCGCCGCGCATCGAGCGCGCGGTGCTGCCGATCGCGACCTACGTGATCGCGACCGAGCCGCTCGGCACGCGGCTGCCGGACGCGATCGACGCGCCGTACGCGATCTACGACACGCGTTTCGCGTTCGACTACTACCGGCCGCTGAAGGACACGCGGATTCTGTGGGGCGGCCGGATCTCGGTGCTCGACCGCGGCCCCGACGCGATCGCGCGGCTGCTGCGGCGCGACCTGCTGCGCGTGTATCCGCAGCTCGACGGCGTGAAGGTCGAGTATGCATGGGGCGGGCTGATGAGCTACGCGCGGCACAAGATGCCGCAGATCGGCCGCGACGCGGACGGCGTGTGGCACGCGATCGCATTCGGCGGTCACGGGATGGCGCCCACCACCGTCGCCGGCGAAGCGCTCGCCGCCGCGCTGGCCGGGGAGCAGCCGGTGCCGGAAGGCTTCGCCGCGTTCGGGCTCACGCGCACGTTCGGGCTCGCCGGCCTCGCGGCCGCGCAGCTCACGTACACCGCGTACCAGGCCCGCGACGCGCTCGCGTCGTGCCGGCGCTGAGCGGCGACGGCCGCCGAAACCGCGCGGCCGATTAGAGCAGAAGGTCGGCCGGGCGGCGATTTCCCGCATGCTAGAATGATTTCTTCATGCCGCCGCGAACCCACAACAAAGTCACATGAAAGCTGGAAGCAAGGCCGCCACGTCCGAAAGCCGCGCGCTTGCGACCGATGCGCGGCGCAAATACGATCCCGAGCAAACCAAGCGCAACATCCTCGACGTCGCCACGCAGGAGTTTTCCGCGATGGGCCTCGCCGGCGCGCGCGTCGACGCGATCGCCGAGCGTACCAACACGACGAAGCGGATGCTCTACTACTACTTCGAAAGCAAGGAAGGCCTGTACGAGGCCGTGCTGGAGAAGGTGTACGGCGACATCCGCGCGCTCGAGCAGGAACTGCACGTCGGCGACATGGAGCCGCGCGAAGGCATGCGCCGGCTCGTCGAATTCACGTTCGACTATCACGACAAGCATCGCGACTTCGTCCGCCTCGTGTCGATCGAGAACATCCACGGCGCGAAGTATCTCGAACAGCTGAAGTCGTTCAAGAACCGCAACGTCAGCATCATCAAGACGCTCGAGGAACTGCTCGAGCGCGGCGCGGCGAGCGGCGCGTTCCGCAAGGACATCGACGCGTTCGACCTGCATCTGCTGATCAGCTCGTTCTGCTTCCACCGCGTGTCGAACCGCTATACGTTCGGCGCCGCGTTCGGCCGCGATCCGTCGGCGCCGCGGCTGCGCGCGCGGCATCGCGAGACGATCGCCGATTCCGTGCTGCGCTACGTCGCCGCGTAAGCGCATCGCGCGGTTTCATCCGAAGGCCGGCGACGAGCGCTGAACCCGCCGCCCGGCCCTCTCCCGACTGACACTACGACGCTTGCAACCGGCATGAGCCGGATTCACGCGGCGCGTTCCTTCAAGCCGCTCAGGCCGCTCAGGCCGCCTCAGGCCGAACTTCCGCCTCGTGCCAGTCCGTCGGCGCCGACGCCAATGCGATCCGCGCCTTCTCTTCCGGGCTGCCCGCCACGTAATACTTCTTCGCCCAGCTCGAATCCGGTGCGAGCGCGAGGTGCCGATGCGCACCGGCGCCCTGCCGTTGCGACTCGATCGACAGCGCCCGCGCGCGGTAGTGCTCGTAGAGCCGCAGGAATTCCGCGAGATAGATCGCCGCGATCCGCGCGTCGCGAATCTCCAGCAGGTTCTCGTCGTTGTACTGCTCGGAATTGCGGCTCATGTTCGCCGAACCCGTATAGACGATCGGGTTCGCGCCTTCCGCATCGATCACGATGAACTTGTGGTGGATCACGACCGGCGGATAGGCCGGCGCCGGCTCGCCCGGAAAGAGGCGCAGTTCCGGCTCGAAACCCTGCGGCACCGTCGCCGGTGAAAAATACGCGGCGTCGATCACGTCGCGATGATCGCGCCGGCGATGGTAAAGCTCGAGGTTCGCGAGCGTCGCCGCATCGAGCGGCCGGCCGTCGTGCTGCGCGGCATCGGCCTGCGTCGCGCTGCCGGCGTTGATGCGGTTCACCAGGCCGAACATCATCAGGCCGCGGTCGCCGGCGGCAAAGCATGCGTCGCGCAGCGCCGCGTCGGTCGGCATGAACAGGCAGAACGACACCGAATGCTGCGCGGCCGCGATCGCGGCGACGATCGTATCGATCTCGGTGCGCTGCCCCGCCGGCTCCGGCGAAAACGCGACACGCACCTGCGCGCTGCCGATCGTCAGCGGCTCGGACCAGCCCGGCGACAACCTCGCCGTCTCCGCGATCGGCGGATTCGCGGCCAGCGCCTGCGCACGCGCGTTGTACAGCGCCGCGAGCGCCGGCGAATCGAATGCGTGCAGCACGTTCGCCTGCTCAGTCAGCCCTTCGGTCGTGAAGTTCGCGGAACCGGTCAGCACACGCGCGGGCGTCGGCGCAGTCGCCCCGTTCGCCGGTGCGTCGGTCACGATGAACTTGTCGTGCATGATGTGCGTCCTGTCGCGCGGCGCGCGCGTCGCGAGGCCCTGCAGCGCGTCGACGGCCGGCTGGTTCGGCGACGGCAGCGGCGGCTTGCCCTTGCGGGCGGTCACGTGCGCGTCGTAGACGATCGCAAGCGACGCTTCGCCGTGCTGCCGTCCGAACGCCTCGAATGCGGGCAACGCCCACAGCGTGTCCGTCAGGTGATAGACGGCCGAGACCGCGCGCGACGCGGGGTCGAGCATCTCCGCGAACACCTGTTCCATGTCGTTCGCGAGCCACGTGCGCAGCTTCAACGCCTGGTCCGCGCTCGGCGCCGCATTCGGCGCAAGACCCAGCGCCGCGACCTGCTTCGCGAACGCCTGCGAACTGACCACCGCGCGATTGAACCACGTGCCGACGCCGTCCACGATGTGCGCGGGCAGCACGACATCGCACACGCCGGCCTGCGCATCGAGCACCTTCAGGTTCTCCGGCGTGCCGACGACCGGATAGACGTCATAGCGGAACGACGCATCGCGATCCTGCGGATCGATGCGCGCGTCCCACCACATGAATTTCTGGATCGGTGCCTGGTCGGTCGGCGCGTCGCCCTGCGTGCCGGCGGCCGGGCCGTCGAACGTGAGCCGGTTCGGCAGCCAGCTGTTCGGCGCGCGCGTCTTGCCGTCGGCCGACCAGAAGCCCGGCGTGCGCCGGATCGCGAAGCCGAGGAAGTCGGTGCGCGAGGCCGCGTCGGGCCAGTCGAAAGCGAGGAGAGCCAGGGTCGGGGAAAGATAGCTGCGTACGCTGACGGTCATTCTTTGCTCCTGCCGCGGCGGCCGGTCGAAAGGAATGAGTCAGTGTCGAAGGCGCATCTTCCCGTGCGATGACCGTTCGATGAACCTTGTATGTCGGAGCCGCGTCAGTCGCACACGAGCAGCTCGATGCCGCGCGCGGTCAGCGCTCGGCGCACGGCCTTGTCCGGCGTGCGTTCGGTGACGAGATAGCGCGCGGCCGAGGCGCCGTTGATCCGCACCGGCGTCACGCGGCCGAACTTCGAATGGTCGGCGACGATGATCGCGGTGCCGGCCGCCGCGATCATCCGGCTGCGCACTTCGGCGGCGAGCCGCGAGTAGTCGGTGCAGTCGCCATCGGCCGTGATGCCGCCCGCGCCGACGAACGCGAAATCGACGTGGTACTGCGCGAGCTGCTGGATCGTATCGAGCCCGAACGTCGCATCCTCGTCGTCGGACAGTTCGCCGCCGAGCAGCGTCACGCGATTGCCGTTGCGCCGCGCGAGCACGAACGCGGTGCGCCAGTCGTTCGTGTAGATCGACAGCCGGTGCCGGTCGGCCAGCGCGAGCGCGACCGCATGCGGCGTGCTGCCCGAGTCGATCAGCACCGAGGCGTCGTCGGGCACGAATTCGGCCGCGCGTCGCCCGATCGTGCGCTTCGCTTCGGCATTCGCCGCCTCACGCTCGGACAGGCTCGGCTCGCGGCGATCCGCCGCCAGCGCGCCGCCGTGCGTCATCACGAGCAGGCCGCGCGCCGCGAGCGCGTTCAGGTCGCGCCGTACCGTCTCGCGCGACACGTCGAGCGAGCGCACGAGTTCGGCGACCGACAGCGCGCCCGATCGTCCGAGCTCCGACAGAATGTATTGATGACGTTGTTCCGCCAGCATCGCAATGCGCCCGAGGCGACTGGTAATGGGTAGGCCGACCATTGTATTACGGCCGTTTGACCGCCATTTGACGGCGGTGCGTCCGGCCGCGGCCACGTTTCACGAAAGCGAAATTCTGTATTGCCCGATGCGCGCGAATCGGCGTGGCAAGCGGTTGCTACACTCTGCGTTTCGCCGAACGACAGACCATCAAGGGGCTTGCGTCATGTACCGCAAAGGCAGTGTGCTCGAAATCCAGTTTTCGCCGGAACGGCTCAACGACGGGGCCGGCGATCCGTACTGGATCGACCTGACGCTCGACGAGGCCCGCCGGCTGTACGAACAGCTCGCCGCACGCTTCGCGACCGATGCGCGCGCGAACCAGCCGCTCGACACGTTCTCGCTCGACTGATCCCCGTTCCTCTGCGCGCGCCACGGCGCGCCTTCATGCCGCGGCGCCTTCGCCCGGACGGCCGCTAACCGGACGGCCGGCGTGCTGCCGCGCTCGTGGCGGATCACGCCCGCGGCCAACGTGCCGCGCACCGCTGCTGCATGCGTTCCGCACGCGCCACGCGCGAATGCAGAATCCGACAAGACGGCCGCGCCGCTTCACCCGATACTGGCCGGCTCACGATTCGTCCGGCCGTATCGCGGCCCGCCACGCATGTTTACCTCGCTCGTCGCCGCGGCTTTCGTCGCGCTGTGGTCCACCGGCTTCATCGTCGCCCGGGCAATCAAGCCCTACGCCGACCCGAACCTGTTCCTGCTCGCGCGTTTCGCGGGCACGGCCGTGCTGTTCGGCGCGGTGGCGCTCGCCGCGCGCGCGCCGTGGCCGGCGCGCCGCGAATGGCCGCGCCACCTGATCGCGGGCGCGCTGCTTCAGGGCGTCTATCTCGGCGCCAGCTACTGGGCCGTCGCGCAAGGGCTGAACGCCGGCGTGATGGCGCTGCTCGGCGCATTGCAGCCGCTTGCCACCGCCGTGCTCGCGGTGCCGCTGTTCAACGAGCGGCTGCCCGCGCGCGGCTGGCTCGGGATGGCGCTCGGGCTCGCCGGCGTCGCGCTCGTCCTCGCACCGAAGGTCGCGGGCGGCGTCGCGCCGCCGGCGGGCGCCGCGCCCGCGTGGTTCGTCGTGACCGTGTCGATCCTGTCGGTCGGCTCGATCACCGCGGGCTCGCTGTACCAGAAGGGCAAGCTCGCGCAGAACGACCTGCGTACGGCCGTCGCCGTGCAGAACCTCGGCGCGGCGATCGTCGCGGCCGTCTTCGTCGTGCTGCTGCACGAAACGCGCTGGATCGGCGCACCGGCGCTGTGGATCTCGCTCGTGTGGGGCGTCGTGTTCCTGTCCGGCGGCGCGGTCACGATGCTGATGTGGATGCTGCGGCGAGGCAACGCCGCGCGCGCGACGTCGTTGCTGTTCCTCGCGCCGCCGCTCGCCGCGCTGCAGGGCTACCTGCTGTTCGGCGAAACGCTCGCGACCGTCCAGCTCGCCGGCTTCGCGCTCGCGCTGGCGGGCGTCGTGCTCGCGCGGCGCTGACGCGGGCGAGCGCGCGGGTTCGTCACCGCGCCCCGCCATGCGCGGCGTCGCGCCGCCGCCGGGTGCCGCGCCTCGTGGTTCGTCGTGGCGCGCCCCGCCATGCCTCGAAACGAAGCATCCGCGCGCACGCCGGGGGACGCCGCTCCGCGCGCCGCACCATGACGATGCATCGCGTCTCGCCGATGCAACGCGCGGCCGCCGGATCGCATGCCCGGCGCGGCGCCGGGCCGCGATTGCGCTTATGATGGGCGCCTTGCATTTCGTTCCGGAACCACCTTCATGACATCCGCCGATTACGCCAGCCGCCAACGCGCGATCATTGCCGAACTGAACGTCACGCCGCACTTCGACGCCGACGCCGAAATCGCCCGCCGCGTCGATTTCCTCGCGCAGTACCTTCGTTCGACCGGCCTGCGGACCTACGTGCTCGGCATCAGCGGCGGCGTCGATTCGTCGACGGCCGGACGGCTCGCGCAGCTGGCGGTCGAACAGCTGCGTGCCGGCGGCTACGACGCCCGCTTCATCGCGATGCGCTTGCCGAACGGCGTGCAGAACGACGAAGCCGATGCGCAACGCGCGCTCGCGTTCGTGCGCGCGGACGAAACGTTCACGGTCGACGTCAAGCCCGCCGCCGACGCGATGCTCGCATCGCTCGTCGCGTCCGGCCACGCATTCGAAAACCCGGCCCAGCAGGACTTCGTGCACGGCAACATCAAGGCGCGCGAGCGCATGATCGCGCAATACGCGGTGGCCGGCGCGCGGCGCGGCATCGTGATCGGCACCGACCACGCGGCCGAATCGCTGATGGGCTTCTTCACGAAATTCGGCGACGGCGGCGCGGACGTGCTGCCGCTCGCCGGCCTGAGCAAGCGCCGCGTGCGTGCGGTCGCCCGCGCGCTCGGCGGCGACGAACTGATCGTGATGAAGGTGCCGACGGCCGACCTCGAGGAACTGCGTCCGCTGCGCCCCGACGAGCACGCCTACGGCGTCACCTACGACGAAATCGACGATTTCCTCGAAGGCAAACCCGTCGCCGACAACGTGTACGAAACGGTGCTGCGCTTCTACGACGGTTCGCGCCACAAGCGCGCGCTGCCGTACACGCCGTTCGACTGGCCGGCCGCGTAAGCCGGCTCGTTCAGCCGCAACACCGCGCCGCGCGAACCCTGGCGGTTACGCGCGGCGCCTGCGCGACGGGCAGCGCTACGCGTGCCCGCCCGCCTTCTTCGCCTGCAGCGCGCGAATCCGCAGCCGCGCGCCCGTATCGCTGACCGTCGCGTCGTACATCGTCGCGAGATCGCGCTTGAGCGCGGTGCGCGAACCGCCGTCGAGATACACCATGTGCCCGGACGGATAGAAACGCGCGGACAGGTTCTGCCGCACCTTCGGATCCTCGAGCGGCATCTGCTGCAGGTCGATCACGGTCTGGTAGAACGGCGTGACGAAGTCGTAGAGGCCGTTCGCCGACAGCACCTTCAGGTCGACGTTCAGCGCCATCACCGCGGCGAGATCGCCCGCCGTGTAGAGGATCAGGTTCCCCTTCGCATCGATGCCCTGCTGCGCGCCGGTCGGGTCGATGTGGCTGAAGTCCCAGTTCCGGAACGCCTGGTCGTTCAGGTCCGTGAACGCGGAATTCGACGTGAACTTCAGCTGCTCGTTCAGGTAGCTGTTCCACATCGCCGTGTAGACGCCCGTCACGGCCGTCATCGTCGGATCGTTGCCGCCCGAGTTCGGGTCGATCTTGCCGGCGATGCCCGACGAGATCCCGGTCACGCGGCCGTCGTACGACCCGAGCGCGAGCCCCTGCGCGTGCAGCAGCGTCGTCAGGAACAGCGAATTGCCGCGCGTGTCGTAACCCGCGATGTCGAGGCTCCACGACTGCAGCGTCGCGGTATCGATACCCGTGTATCGCGACAGCTTCTGCACGGCGGCCGGGTCCGCATGCGGAACCGTGCGCAGCGCCTTCAGGTAGTCGGTGCGCGCGAATTGCGCGACTTCCTCGACGAACGCGCCGAGATCGGTCGGCGCGGGCGTGACGCCGAGCTTCTTGTGATACCACGCGTCGGCCGCCGCGGTCGGCAGCGCGCCGACCGGGTTGCCGGCCTGCCGGTAGTCGAGGATCGACGACTGCAGCGTGACGCCGTTCAGGTCGACGCCGTCCTCGTGCAGCTTGTACGCGAGCACGCAGCTGCGCGCGGTGCCGTACGACTCGCCGAACAGGTACTTCGGCGAATTCCAGCGGTTGTTCTTCGTCAGGTAGCGCTTGATGAACTGCTTCAGCGAATCCGCATCCTGGTCGACGCCCCAGAAATCGCGGTTCTTGTTCGGCGCGACGGCCGCCGAATAACCGGTGCCGACCGGGTTGATGAACACCAGGTCGCTGTGGTCGATCATGCTGTCCGGATTGTCTTCCATCTGATACGGCGCGGGCGGCGTGAACCCCGGCATCGACGTCCTGATGCGCTTCGGCGCGAACGAGCCGAGCAGCACGAACACCGACGACGACCCGGGTCCGCCGTTGTAGAAGAACGTGACGGGCCGCGTTTCCTCCTTCGCGCCGTCGGCCGTGAACGCGACGTAGAAGAGCTTCGCGGCCGGCAGCGAGCTGCTCGGGTCGACCGTCACGAGGTGGCCGGCCGTCGCCGTGTACGCGATGCGCTTGCCATCGATCAGGATCGTGTGATGCGTGATCGCGGCCGCTTCGGTCGTGTCGGTCACCGAGTCGTCGGGACCGTTGCCGTACGCGACCGGATCGAAGAACGGCTGGTCGCGGCCGTGGCTCAGCGCGACCGGACTGATGGTCGGCGGCACGCCATGCGAATTGTGGTCGCCGTGATGCAGCGGATACACGCCGCCGGAAGATGCGGAATCGATGCCCATCGTGCTGCTCCTCGAGGTGAAAAAAGACGCGGGCAGGAAACCCGCGTCGCTTGGAAAGGCCGGTGCCGGCGCGTCAGCTCGACGGCTTGCGCGCGAGGATCGCCGCGAGTTTCGCGCCGTCGGGGCTGCCGAGGCCCGTGCACGCATCCCAGCCGGACGCGGCGGCATACGTGCCGTTCGAGCCTTTCGTGATGTCACGCAACGCGCCAGGATTCTTGTACAGCGCCGGGTTGATCCAGCCGGCCGATGCACTCGCCGCCGCACCGGCCGCCGCACTCGCCGCCGCACTCGCCGCCGCATTGATCCGTGCGATCAGCGCGGCCCACAACGGCGCGACCGCGCTCGTGCCGCCCATCACCGCGACCGTGCCGGCGACCGACACCTCGTAGCCCGTCTGCGGCGATGCATCGGCGGCGACGTCCGGCACGCCGCGCTTCGTGAGCGGCGTGGTGCTGCCGTCGGCGAGCGTGACGGTCAATCCCTGCTGCCACGCCGGCAGGTCGAACAGCGTGCTGACACCGCCGCCGCCCGCGCCGCCGCCGGCCGCCTCGTCGTTCCACGCGACTTCGCTGCGAATGCCCTGCCCCGGCAGCGCATCGAGCTGCGTGCCGCCGCAGCCGAGCACGTACGGACTCGACGCCGGGAAGTCGACATGATCCGTGCCGTCCTGCAGCCCGTCGCCCGAGCCGCTGTCGCCCGACGCCGCGCACACCGTGATCCCCTGCGCGGCGGCCGCCTGCAGCACGCGGTTGAACGCATGCGCCGACTGCGCCTGCCAGATCGCTTCCGGGCCGCCCCAGCTGATCGAGATCACCGACGGCCGGTTGGTCTTGTCGGTGACGGCCGCGTTGACGGCCTGGATGAAGCCCGCGTCGCTGTTCGGCGCGAAATAGACGGCGAGCTTCGCGGCGGGCGCGATCGCACCGGCGATCTCGATGTCGAGCGCGACTTCGCCGTCCGGGCCGTTCGCCTCGCCGGTCGGCGCATTGCGGCCGGTACCGACGTTCACGTCGACGAGCGTCGGCGGCGTCTTGATGCCGAGCCCGCGGAAATACTGCTGGATATCGGCTGCGCGATAGCCGCCGCCGAGTTCGACGATCGCGATGCATTGCCCTGCACCGTCGCCGGCCGGAAAGCCGTACAGCGACGCGAGCTGGATCGGCGTGAACGTGACGGCGGGCGCGCCGCGCGCGGGCTGGAACGGCGGACGCAGCCGGAAGTGCGGCCGCGCCTGCGGACGGCTGTCGAGGCCGAGCACGGCCGTGACGGCATCGCCGAGCTCGTCCGGCAGCGCGATCGGGCCCGAGCGGCCGCGGTACTGGCCGATCGAACGATGCTCGAAACGCTCGAGCTTCACGCTGAATGCCGCTTCGAACTGCTGGATCGAGCCGGACAGCACGACGACGCTTTCGACCGGATCGACGCGATCGACCGTGAGCTGGTGACGGCGCGCGAAGTCCTCGGTCTTGCGAATGTCGTCGGGATTGGCGGAGAAACGCTGCGCGAACGCTTCGCGCGACAGCGGTTTCGCCTGTGCGTCGCCGGTGGCGAGCTGCTGGACCAACGTGTCGAGTTGCCCTTCTTCCTGCCGCCGCAACATGATCGTGACGTGGATACGTTCTGCCGGATCGCACGGGCCGAGACACTTCGACTCGGCGACGATCCGGGGTTCACGGTCGGCGTGAAGATGCCTTGCCATGTTCAGACCCTCCTTGGTACCGCGTTGCACGGAACAGCCAGGAAATCGGACATAGCCGGCGGAAGTCGGTTCCGTTCGGTCAGTCGGTTCGCGAAAGCGCGAAGCTGAAGGGAGTTTAGATCAGTCAGACGATTTACGCGCACGCCCTTCCACCCCAACGCATGCGCGCGAAGCCCGGCATGGCGCGCGGCCCGCGTTCGGCAGCGCATCGCGGCCGCGCGGCAAGTCGAGCCGCGCGGCCGTGATGCAATGCAGCAGCTCAATCCATCGACAGGCGCAACGCGAACCCGATCAGCGCCGCGGAAAACGTCCAGCGCTGGACCGTCTGCGCGAGCGGATGCGCGCGCATCCACGCGGCGATGCGCGACGCGCCGAACACGCATGCGAGGTCGAAACACACGCCGGCCGCGACGAGCAGCGCGCCGAGCTCGAACATCTGCCACACGACGGGCCCTGCCTCGGGGCGCACGAACTGCGGCAGCAGCACCGAGCAGAACAGCAGTGCCTTCGGATTCAGCAGGTTCGTCAGCAGCCCCTTGAAGAACGACTGCCGCAGTTCGCCCGGCGCCGCCCCATCGCCGTCGCCGAGCGCGAACACCGGCGAGCGGAACACCTGGATCGCGACGTAAGCGAGATAAAGCGCGCCGCCGTAGCGGATCACTTCATACAGCCACGGTGCGCTGCGGATCAGCGCCGCGACGCCGCAGGCGGACAGCGTCACGTGCGCGGTGCGCGACAGCGACAGGCCGGCCGCCGCCGCCATTCCCGGGCGCACGCCGCGGCCGATGCTGGTCTGCAGCACGAGCGCCATGTCGGGCCCGGGCACCGCGTAGATGGCCGCCAGCGCGGCGAGATAAATCAACAGCAAATGCGTGGAAATCATGGTCTGCCCCCGTTCTTCAGTGACGATATGTTGCCGCTGAAGGGAGAGCGATTATTGGCCATCTTTGGCTCGAAATTGGCGATACATAGCGGAATCCGCCAAAATCACGGAATTTAGACAAGGATTCCGCCAACATGACCGAACTCGACAAAACCGATCGCGCGATCCTCGCCGCGGTGCAGCGCGACGGCCGCCTGCCGATCGCGCGTCTCGCCGATTCCGTCGGCCTGTCCGAGACGCCCTGCGCACGGCGCCTGAAGCGTCTCGAAAACGACGGCTACATCGAGCGCTACCGCGCGCAGCTGTCGCGCCAGGCGCTCGGCTTCGGCGTCGTCGCATTCGTGCTCGTGCGGTTCGCGACGCACGACCGCAAGGTCGCCGACCGGTTCGAACGGGAAGTGCTCGGCATCGAGCGGATCCTCGCGTGCCACAACGTCGCGGGCACGGCCGACTACCTGCTGCAGGTGGTCGCGCGCGATCTCGACGACTACGGTACGTTCCTGCGCGACTCGCTGCGGATGCTGCCGGGCGTCACGTCGATCGAATCGGCGTTGTCGTTGCGGGAGGTGAAGCACGATGCGGGGTTGCCGGTGCCGTGATGCGGGCAGTGGATCGCTCCGGCGTGACATTCGTTCACGTTGCCGCCCTCAGGCGACCTCACGCGACCTCACACGACATCGGGCGTTTGATGCGCGCGCTCGAGATCCTCGAGAAACGCTTCGACGAGCGGATCGCCGCGCCCGTCGCGCGCCACGACCATGTGGAACGTGACGTCGTAGTGCAGCTGGTCCGGATTGAGCGGCGCAAGCAGCCCCTGCGCGACATACGGCGCCGCAAAGTGCTGCGGCAGGTAGCCGAGGTGATGGCCTGACAGGATCAGCAGCGCGACGGCCTCCATGTTGTCGGCGGTTGCCGTCACGCGATCGGGCGTCGTCGACATCTGCGCCTCCGGCAGCGGATACGAGCGCCACGCCCATTCGAATCCCGCGACGTCGGCCGGCGTCAGCGCGCCGGCGCGTTCGAACAGCGGATGGCCGCGCCCGCAGTACGCCACCTGCCGCTCGATGAACAGCGGCGTGTAGTGCAGCGACGGCACGCGGTGCCAGAAATAGCCGACCGCGATCTGGATCTCGTTGCTCAGCAGCTTTTCCTCGAGATCGCCCGGCGCGCGCACCGAGATCGAGAAGCGCACGGCCTCGTCGCGCGTGCGGAACGCGGCGATCGCCTCGGCGATCCGTGCGTTCTGGCTGACCGGCGTATGGCCGATCAGGCCGATGTGCAACGTGCCGACCAGCTGGCGGTCCATGTGCCGCGCCGCGATCCCGAATTCGTCGAGCGCGGCGAGCAGCTTGCGGCTCATCGCGTGGAACCGCTCGCCTTTCGGCGTGAGCCGGAAGCCGCTGCGGCCGCGCTCGCAGAGCCGGTAGCCGAGCCGTGTCTCGAGCGACGACAGCTGCGCGCTGATCGTCGACTGGCCGACGTTCAGGATCGCTTGCGCGGCCGACACGCCGCCCGCGTCCGTGACCGCGAGAAACACGCGGATCAACCGCAGATCGAGGGTCGACAGATTCCCCAGCACGCTATTCCCCTTTTGTTCCCCTTCCATACATCGATGAAAATCGATGTTTACGTCGATATCTTCGCATTCTTCTTTCCGGCCGGACGCGTAAAACTATGTGCCAGGCCGCGTCGAATGATACGGCAACCCCACATCGGAAGAGACAAGCCCATGAACGACCACACCCATTTCCAGCCGCTCGGCGGCAATGAAATGCCGCGCAGCGGCGGCATCGCGACGATGATGCGCCTGCCGCACGTGGCGAGCGCAGCCGGCCTCGACGCCTGTTTCGTCGGCGTGCCGTTCGACCTCGGCACCTCCAACCGCACCGGCGCGCGCTTCGGCCCGCGCCAGATCCGCACGGAATCCGTGCTGCTGCGCCCGTACAACATGGCCACGCGCGCCGCGCCCTTCGATTCGCTGCAGGTTGCCGATATCGGCGACGTCGCGATCAACCCGTACAACCTGCACGATTCGATCGCGCGCATCGAGGCTGCATACGACGCGATTCTCGAGCACGACTGCAAGCCGGTCACACTCGGCGGCGACCATACGATCGCGCTGCCGATCCTGCGCGCGATCCACCGCAAGCACGGCAAGGTCGCATTGATCCACGTCGATGCACACGCCGACGTGAACGACACGATGATGGGCGAAAAGATCGCGCACGGCACGCCGTTCCGCCGCGCGGTCGAGGAAGGCCTGCTGCACGGCGACAAGGTCACGCAAATCGGCCTGCGCGGCACCGGCTACGCGGCCGAGGATTTCGACTGGTGCCGCGAGCAGGGCTTCCGCGTGGTCCAGGCCGAGGAATGCTGGAACAAGTCGCTCGCGCCGCTGATGGAAGAAGTGCGCGCGCGCATCGGCGACACGCCCGTCTACATCAGCTTCGACATCGACGGCATCGACCCGGCCTACGCACCGGGCACCGGCACGCCGGAAATCGCGGGCCTCACGGTGCCGCAGGCGCTCGAGATCATCCGCGGCGCGAAGGGGCTGAACATCGTCGGCTGCGATCTCGTCGAAGTGGCGCCGCCGTACGACCCGTTCGGCACCACGGCCCTGCTCGGCGCGAACCTCGCGTACGAGCTGCTGTGCGTGCTGCCCGGCGTCGCCTATCGCGACTGATCCCGGCACGCGACCCATTCCAAATCAGAGAATTACAGAGGAGCACATAACAGATGGGGACTGCCATCAAGCAACCGAAGCGGGCGGCGCTCGCTTCGTTCGTCGGCACCACGATCGAGTGGTACGACTTCTATAGCTACGCGACCGCCGCCGCCATCGTGTTCGGGCCGCTGTTCTTCCCCGGTGAAAGCCGTTTCGTCAGCCTGCTCGCGTCGTTCGGCTCGTTCGCGGTCGGCTTCTTCGCGCGGCCGCTCGGCGGCGTGATGTTCGGCTATCTCGGCGACCGCTTCGGCCGCAAGCGCTCGCTGCTCGCGACGCTGATGCTGATGGCCGTGTCGACGGTCGCGATCGGCCTGCTGCCGACCCATGCGCAGGCCGGCGTGATCGCGCCGATCCTGCTGGTGCTGATGCGCGTGCTGCAAGGCATCGCCGTCGGCGGCGAATGGGGCGGCGCGGTGCTGCTCGCCGGCGAGCATGCGCCCGAAGGCAAGCGCACGTTCTTCGCGTCGTTCGCGCAGCTCGGCAGCGCGAGCGGCCTGATCCTGTCGATGCTCGCGTTCGGGGCGATCAGCACGCTGTCGAAGGACGACATGATGAGCTGGGGCTGGCGCGTACCGTTCCTCGCGAGCACCGTGCTGCTGGCGGTCGGCTTCGTGATCCGCGCGAGCGTGTCCGAGTCGCCCGAGTTCGAGGAAGTCAGGAAGAGCGGCAACATCGCGCAAAAGCCGCTGCGTGAAGCACTCAAGTACTGGCCGCTGCTGCTGCTCGCGATCGGCGCGAACGTGTACGGCATCGCCGGCGTGTATTTCAGCAACATCTTCATGATCAGCTATGCAACGCAATTCCTGTCGCTCGACCGGTCGATGGTGCTGCATTGCATGACGATCGTCGCGGTGCTGCAGTTCGTCGTGCAACTCGCCGCCGCTTTCCTCGCGCAGCGCTTCGGCACGACGCGCGTGCTGCTGATCACCGGCGCATGGGCCGCGATCGTGCCGTTCGTGATGCTGCCGCTCGTGCACCTGGGCACGCCGCTGTCGATCACGGTCGGCGTCGGCCTCGCGACGCTCGCGGAATCGGGCTACTACTCGGTGGTCGCGGGTTTCGTCAGCGGCATCTTCATCGCGCGCATCCGCTACACGGCGATTTCGATCGCGTACCAGGTGTGCGGCGCGCTCGCCGGCGGTCTCACGCCACTCGTCGCCACGCTGATCGCGCAGAACACCGCGCCGCAATGGTGGCCGCTCGCGATCCAGTACACGAGCGCCGCCGTGCTGTCGTCGGTGTGCGTGTGGCTGATCTCGCGCCGCGTCAGCATCGACGATGCCGGCGCGCCCGGCAGGGCGGACGAAGCGCTGCCGCGCGGTGCGCGTACCGCGTAACCTCACGCAAACGGGCAGGCGACCTCGCCTGCCCGTTTGCGTCGGGCGTCGGGCGGTACGCCGCAACGCCCCGCCTCGCCCCGAACATTCATTACGACAAACGGCCCGCACATGCGGGCCGCTTGCTTGCCGCCCGATCGTCGATCGGGACGGCCGGCGCGCAGCGTTCACGCGTCATTGCACCTGGCTGCGCAGCGTCTTCGCCGCGGCGACCATGTTCGTCAGCGCCGGAAGCACTTCCGCCCACTGACGCGTCTTCAGCCCGCAGTCCGGGTTCACCCACAGGCGCTCCGCCGGAATCCGCTCCGCCGCCTTCTTCATCAGGCCGACGATGTGATCCTGCGTCGGGATGTTCGGCGAATGGATGTCGTACACGCCCGGCCCGATCTCGTTCGGATACCTGAAGCTGTCGAACGCGTCGAGCAGCTCCATGTCCGAGCGCGACGTCTCGATCGTGATCACGTCCGCATCCATGTCGGCGATCGACGCGATGATGTCGTTGAACTCCGAATAGCACATGTGCGTATGAATCTGCGTATCGTCCCGCACACCGTTCGCGGCGATGCGGAACGACTCGACCGCCCACTTCAGGTACGCGCCCCATTGCGCGCGACGCAGCGGCAGCCCTTCGCGCAGCGCGGCCTCGTCGATCTGGATCACGCGCACGCCGGCCTGCTCGAGATCCAGCACTTCGTCCCGGATCGCGAGCGCGAGCTGATGGCACGACACCGAACGCGGCTGGTCGTCGCGCACGAACGACCAGTTCAGGATCGTCACCGGGCCGGTCAGCATGCCCTTCATCGGCTTGTTCGTCAGCGACTGCGCGTACGTGATCCATTCGACCGTCATCGCCTTCGGGCGGCTGATGTCGCCGAACAGGATCGGCGGCTTCACGCAGCGCGAACCGTACGACTGCACCCAGCCGAACTGGCTGAATGCGTAGCCGTCGAGCTGCTCGCCGAAGTATTCGACCATGTCGTTGCGTTCGGCTTCGCCGTGCACGAGCACGTCGAGCTCGAGCGATTCCTGTTCACGCACGCTGCGCGCGATTTCCGCCTGCATCGCCGCGCGGTAGCCGGCTTCATCCAGCGCGCCGGCCTTGAACCGGCTGCGCGCCTGACGGATCTCGGCAGTCTGCGGGAACGAGCCGATCGTCGTCGTCGGGAAGGCCGGCAGGTTCAGGCGCGCCGACTGCTTCGGCGCACGCTGCGGGTACGGGCTCGCACGGTTGCCGAGCTGCGCGTCGATGCGCGCGATCGCGGCCTTCACCGCCGGGTTGTTCACGCGCGGCGAGCGGCGGCGCGAGCCGATCGCGGCCGCGTTCGCGGCGAGCGCGTCGGCCACCTCGTCGCGGCCTTCGTTCAGCGCGGTCGCGAGCACCTTCAGTTCGTCGAGCTTCTGCAGCGCGAATGCGAGCCACGAGCGGATCTCCTCGTCGAGCGTCTGCTCGCTCGCGAGATCGACCGGCACGTGCAGCAGCGAGCACGATGGTGCGAGCCACAGGCGCTCGCCCAGTTGCTTCGCGAGCGGCTCGAGCCAATCGAGCGCCGCGTTCAGGTCCGTCTTCCAGATGTTGCGTCCGTTGATCGCGCCGACCGACAGCACGCGCCCGGGCGGCAGTTCGCGCACGAGTGCGTCGATTTCGTCGCGGGCGTTGATCGCGTCGACATGCAGCCCGTCGACCGGCAGCGAAGCCGCGAGCGCCAGGTTGTCCTGCAGCTGGCCGAAATACGTCGCGAGCAGTAGCTTGATGCGGCGCGTCTCGAGCGCGTCGTATGCCGTGCGCAGCGCCTGGCGCCATGCGGCGTCGAGCTCGGTCACGAGGATCGGCTCGTCGAGCTGCACCCATTCGACGCCTTGCGCGGTCAGCGTGTCGAGCAGCGCGCCATATACCGGCAGCAGCTTCGGCAGCAGCGCGAGGCGATCGGAATCGTCCTTCGCCTTGCCGAGCCACAGATACGTGACGGGGCCGAGGATCACCGGCTTCGCGGCGACGCCCTGCGCCTGCGATTCCGCCAGTTGCTGGAGCAGGCGCGACGGATCGAGCGAGAAGTTCGTATCCGCATGGAATTCCGGGACGATGTAGTGATAGTTCGTGTCGAACCACTTCGTCATTTCACCGGCCGCGACTCCGCCGCAGCATGCCGCGTGTTCTTCCGCCGACTGCGCCGAGCGGCCGCGCGCGACGCGGAAATAGTTGTCGAGCGCATCGCCATGGAAGTCCTGCACGCGTTTCGGCAGGTTGCCGAGCGTGAAGCTCATGTCGAGCACCTGGTCGTAGAACGCGAAATCGCCGATCGGCACGAGATCGAGGTCGCGCTGGTCGTTCCAGTGGCGCTGGCGGAGTTCGGCGCCGAGCGCCTTCAGCGCGTCGCGCGACGACTCGCCCTTCCAGTAGCGTTCGAGACCGAATTTGAGTTCGCGCTTCGCGCCGATGCGCGGAAAACCGAGGTTGTGGGTCGTAACCATGAAGCTGCCGTCCTGAAGAAATAGTCGATCCGGCAGCCATCATAGGGATTTCATCCCATGAAATAAAATGGCATTATTTCATTCATCCATTAAATCTGTTCATGTATCTGTCGGGCAAGCGATACCCATGCTGGAACGATTCCATCTCGTCGTGATCCGCGAAGTCGAGCGCCAGGGCTCGTTGACCGCGGCCGCCAACGCGCTGCATCTCACGCAATCGGCGCTCAGCCATACCGTCCGGAAAATCGAGCAGCAACTCGGCACGCCGATCTGGGACCGCGAAGGCCGCGGCCTGCGGCTCACGCAGGGCGGGCAGTATCTGCTGAAGCTGGCGAACCGGCTGCTGCCGCAGTTCGAGCTCGCCGAGGAGCGCATGAAGCAGTACGCGAAGGGCGAGCGCGGCACGCTGCGCATCGGGATGGAGTGCCATCCGTGCTACCAGTGGCTGCTGAAGGTCGTGTCGCCGTACCTGTCGCGCTGGCCGGACGTCGACGTCGACGTGAAGCAGCGCTTCCAGTTCGGCGGCATCGGAGCGCTGTTCGGCCATGACATCGACGTGCTCGTGACGCCCGACCCGCTGAACAAGCCGGGCCTGCGCTTCGATCCCGTGTTCGATTACGAACAGGTGCTGGTGGTCGCGGACGCGCACCGTTTCGCGAACGCCGACTACGTGACGCCCGAGCAGCTGACCGACGAGATCCTGATCACCTACCCGGTCGAGACCGACCGGCTCGACATCTACAACCAGTTCCTGACGCCGGCCGGCATCGTGCCGCGGCGTCACAAGTCGATCGAGACGACCGACATCATGCTGCAGATGGTGGCGAGCGGGCGCGGCGTGGCCGCGCTGCCAAGATGGCTTGCAGACGAATACGCGGACCGGATGCCGGTCGTGCCGGTCAAGCTCGGCAAGAAAGGGATCGCGAAACAGATCTTCCTCGGCATCCGCGAGGCGGATGCGTCGATCGACTATCTGGCCGCATTCGTCGCGCTGGCGCGCGAATCGACATGGAGCGCGCCGCGCATGCTGCGCTAGCGGCGCTCGCGCCGTGCGCGCTTCCCGCGGCCCGCATGCCGGTGCGCGGGCCTGTTCACGAAATGGATGACGATGCGAGCTGGCACGACATGTCGCAATTCGACGTCACGGCGCCCTCCCCTTACACATCCGTAAGACGATGATTCGACGTCCCGACTGTCATCAAACTGACTGGTAGCGAAAGCTAGGATCGGACGCGGTTCCCTTACGAGATGCCGTCATGAATCAACCTGCTTCGTCCGCACCGAACAATTCGGGTTCCGTCGAACGCACCAGGCAGGTCGGCTATGCCGTCTTTCTGCTGGTGCTCGCGTTCGGCGCCCTCTATATCGCCACGCACCTGATCGCCGACCTGTCGCCGGTCCGCGAAGGCTCGCTGTTTCCGTACCTGATGCTCGGCGCCGCGCTGCTGATCGCGCTCGGCTTCGAATTCGTCAACGGCTTCCACGACACTGCAAACGCGGTCGCCACCGTGATCTATACGCACTCGCTGACGCCGAACGTCGCGGTGATCTGGTCCGGCATGTGGAACTTCCTCGGCGTGATGGTCTCGAGCGGCGCCGTCGCGTTCGGCATCCTGCAGTTGCTGCCGGTCGAGCTGATCCTGCAGGTCGGCAGCGGCGCAGGCTTCGCGATGGTGTTCGCGCTGCTGATCGCCGCGATCGTGTGGAACCTCGCGACCTGGTATTTCGGATTGCCGTCGTCGAGCTCGCATACGCTGATCGGGTCGATCATCGGCGTCGGTCTGATGAACCAGCTGATGCACGGGCCGTCGGGCACGAGCGGTGTCGACTGGGCCCAGGCGCTCGGCGTCGGCAAGTCGCTGCTGTTCTCGCCGATCGTCGGCTTCCTGTGCGCGGCACTGCTGCTGCTCGTGCTGAAGGCGCTCGTGCGGGTTCCGGAGTTGTACAAGGAGCCGCCGAAGGATCAGCCGCCGCCGTTCTGGATTCGCTGCCTGCTGATCCTGACCTGCACGGGCGTGTCGTTCGCGCACGGGTCGAACGACGGGCAGAAAGGGATGGGCCTCATCATGCTGATACTGATCGGCACGGTGCCGACCGCGTATGCGCTGAACAAGGCCGTCACGCCGGCCGAAACGCAGACCTTCGTCGCCGTCGCGAACCAGGCTGCCGCGACGTTCGGGAAGTACACGAACGGCGTCGCGCCGTCCGCGAACCCGCGTGCCGACGTCGAACACTACGTGCAGCATCGTGAACTGACGCCCGCGGTGCTGCCGGCCGTGCAGCAGTTGTCCGCGTCGCTCGCGAACGCGGTCGGCGCGTCGGGGTCGATGGCGGCGGTGCCGCAACGCGACGTCGACAACGTGCGCAACACGATGTATCTGGTGTCCGAAGCCATTCGCCTGATCGAGAAGTCGGGGCAGCCCGCGTTCGCCGCCGACGACAAGCTCGCGATCGACAACTATCGCAAGCAGCTCGACCACGCGACCAAGTTCATTCCGACCTGGGTGAAGGTGGCTGTCGCGATCGCACTGGGCCTCGGCACGATGGTCGGCTGGAAACGGATCGTCGTGACCGTCGGCGAGAAAATCGGCAAGCAGCATTTGACGTATGGGCAGGGCGCGTCGGCCGAAGTCGTCGCGATGCTGACGATCGGCGCCGCCGACGTGTACGGGCTGCCCGTGTCGACGACGCACGTGCTGTCGTCGGGTGTCGCGGGCACGATGGCGGCGAACGGATCCGGGTTGCAGTGGAGCACGGTGCGCAGCCTCGCGCTCGCGTGGGTGCTGACGCTGCCCGCGTCGATCGTACTGGCTGGCGGGCTCTACTGGTTGTTCCGGTCGGTGGCTTGATCGGGGAAGCGGCGCGTGGCCGGTGAAAACCGGTCGCCTGCCGTGGAAGGTTCCTCAGTCGCTTCTCCGCTTCTGCGCTTCTGCGCTTCTGCGCTTCTGCGCTCCGACACATCGCGGCAACCGATGTGCCCGTGCCGCATTCCCAACCTTTCCCTCCCCCTTCCGAATTGAAGCGCAAGATCTGGAGCGCGCCAGCACGCGGACGCCGCTAGACTGGGTTCATCGACTTTCATCGTGGCTTCAACCGTGCACGCGACGCTGGCGAGTATTTCGCGCGACCGTACGGCGCCACACTGCTGACGAACCGAGGGATGCCCGTGAATATCGCCGATCTGCAACCTGCCGTCGAATCGCCGGACATCGCGCAACGCGTCGACGCAATCGACTGGTCGACCGTCGATGTCGAGCTCGATCGCTACGGATGTGCGCGGGTACCAGGCCTGATCTCCACAAGCGAGTGCGATGCGCTCGCCTCGCTCTATGCGCGGGATGCACTCTACCGTTCACGCGTCGTGATGGCACGGCACGGGTTCGGGCGCGGCGAATACAAATACTTCGCGTACCCGCTGCCCGCGGTCGTCGCCGAGTTGCGTGCGACGCTCTATCCGCATCTCGCGCCGATCGCGAATCGCTGGAACCAGGCACTCGGGAGCGACGTCCGCTATCCGAAAGAGCACCGGACCTTCCTCGATCGCTGCCACGCGGCGGGGCAGACACGCCCGACGCCGCTGATCCTGCAATACGGGCCGGACGACTACAACTGTCTCCATCAAGACCTGTATGGCGAGCATGTCTTTCCGCTCCAGGTCGCGATCCTGTTGTCGGCACCCGGGCGGGATTTCACGGGCGGCGAGTTCGTGCTGACGGAACAGCGGCCACGCATGCAGTCACGCGCGGAAGTGGTGCCGCTCATGCAAGGCGACGCGGTGATCTTCGCCGTGCACGGCAGGCCCGTGCAGGGAACGCGCGGCGTCTACCGCGTCAACTTGCGCCATGGTGTGAGCAGAATTCGAAGCGGCCACCGCCACACGGTCGGCATCATCTTCCATGACGCACAGTGACGGCCCGCGGAACAAACATGACGCTGTCGCGCCATTCGGCACGCGGGCAGGGTCGTGCAACCGGCACCGCACGTCGGTGCTCGATGCTCGTTGTACCCTGGCGTCGCCGTACGGTCCGCTCATCGGCCGTGGTAACGGATAACGGGTTGTGCCGCCCGTCGGACCATCGTCGCCTCGACCGATCGATGTTTCAGGTGAGCAACGAAAAGCCGCCGCCCTCACCTGTCGCGACGCCAAGGCAACGCGAGATCCGGCCTACCCTCGGGCCACATTTGCCCGCAGGCGGTCGCCAGCATCGGAAGCCAGCCGCGCATAGCCCGGCAGCGTCAGCAGCGCGAGCACGCCCGCCGCAACGAACGCCCAGCGAAAATCGTCGAGTACGTAGTGCATGCCGGCCGCGTCGCCACGTACCAACGCCGCGAGCCGCAGCGACAACGCACCGAATGCGATCCCCATCCCGATCGTCATCTGCTGCGCGGCGCTCCACAGCGTGCTGGCCGCGCTCGTCTGCCGGGCCGGGATATCCGCATACGCCAGCGTCGCGAGCGTCGTGAACTGCATCGACCGCGTGAGCCCGTAGACGAATACGACGAACAGCGTGATCGCCAGCGGCGTCGACGCGGTCAGCCAGCCGCACGCGATCGTGAAGATTCCGACGATCGTCACGTCGACGAGCGCAACGCGCCGGAAACCGAAGCGGTCGAGGATCCACGACGTTCCCGCCTTCATCCCGAGATTGCCGAGCGCGCTCGCGAGCAGCAGCAGGCCGGACTGGAACGGCGACAGCCCGAAACCGATCTGGAACAGCAGCGGCAGCAGATAAGGCACGGCGTTGATCGCCATCCGCGTGATCGAGCCGGTGATCACCGTCACCGAGAACGTCGGCACCTTCAGCGTCGTGAAATCGAGCAGCGGGTGCGCGCAGCGTTGCGCGTGCATCCACGCGGCGATGCCGAACAGCACGCTCGCCCCCACCAGAATGCCCGCGCGCGTGAAGTCGACGTCCTGCTGGCCGGCCGCTTCGGTACCGATCAGCAGACAGGTCAACGCTCCGCCGGCCAGCACGAACCCGACCCAGTCAAGCGGCCGTTGCTCATCGGCCCGTGTATTCCGGACGATCAGCCAGGTACAGACGAGCGCAGCGATGCCGAACGGGACATTCAACAGGAAGATCCATCGCCATGACGCGTAGGTCGTGATGAAGCCACCGATCGGCGGCCCGACGACCGGCGCGACGATGCCCGGCCACGTAATCGTCGCGATCGCACGCATCAGCCTGGCCTTCTCAGTGCTGCGCACGACGATCATCCGTCCGACCGGCACCATCATCGCCCCGCCGACACCCTGCAGCAGTCGCGCGGCCGTGAACGTCACCACGCCCTCGGACAGCCCGCACAGCACCGACGCACCGGTAAAGACGAAGATGGCCGTGGCGAACACCGTACGCGAGCCATAGCGATCCGCGATCCAGCCGCTGATCGGGATGAACACCGCGAGCGCCAGCATGTAGGCTGTCATCCCGAGGCTCAACGCGTTCGGCCCGACGCCGAACGAGCGCGCCATCTGCGGCAACGCGGTCGCGATCACGGTCGTGTCGAGATACTCCATGAAGAACGTTGCCGCGACGAGGTACGGCAGGAAGTCGGTCGTCCGACCACCTTGGGCAGGGCTGTCAGTCATGAACGGTACAGGAGACGGAATGCGAGGATGCCGAGTTCCGGCAGGTGCAGACGAGGCCGGTAATCGGGACGAGTGGCGATATTACCCTGAAGGATTGATTTTCCGCTCTGTCGGGCATGTCGCGCGAATGGACTTTATGCGCATAGATTTTTATGACGATATTGCGCCGCGTTGGCCGAATGGTGCACACAAGCAGGTCGACGTGACACTTCGAGGGACGGATGGATCAAGCCGGGGGATTCCGCTGCAAAGTGGCATTTCCAGACAATTGCGGACCAACGTCACGCATCGTCGGCCAGTATGACGTCATCGTCATACGCCGCGACATTGACTGGTGCTGACAGACGGCGGATTGGTGTGATCTGGAGAAGGATGTACCGGGTAGATCTCGGTGGGCAAAGTGGTGGGGGGTTCGAGAACCGTGGGTACATGGATTAACGCCATCGGCGCCCCAGTTCCAGCCACGTTGCACTTCGCCATTGCGCGCGCGTTTCTTTGCCGCAAATGCAAAAACCCCCGCCTTTTCGGGCGGGGGTTTCTGGCTTAGGGAGCCTGACGATTACCTACTTTCACACGGGAATCCGCACTATCATCGGCGT